>JAHKLW010000036.1 GCA_020854815.1 Methanofastidiosum sp.
AATCCTTCAATTTATCTAACTCAATCAATAGAAAGCAAAAAATAACATTTATAATTGCAATATTCATAACTTGGATAGCAAATTTGATACATCTGTCCAGAATAATTATCTCGCCCGTAGACTTTACTTCAGTTTCTTTTTCCCTAATGGGGGCTGTCTTGCTAATTGGAATAACAAAGTACCAATTGTTGGACATAGTGCCCATAGCTTACCAAAATGTTTTTAAAAATATGAACGATTCTTTTATAGTTTTAAGCAGACTTAATCAAATTGTTGAAATAAACCCTGCCATGGAAAAAACTCTTGGATTAGAAAGTAGCAAGGTCTGTGGAAAAAAGTTAGAACAGATTTCAGATATGTGGCCTGAACTTAACAAAGAATATCTTAATTTATCTTCTAAAAATCATACCAATAAAACTAATTTAGTTAAAGGAACTAAGATTTTTGAAATGGACCTCTCAAATATATATGATTCTAATAATTTTTTTATTGGATACCTCATTGCTCTGCATGACATAACTAATCGTAAATAAATGGAAGACAAATTAATAAAATCAAATAAACAAATTGAGGATTTAAACGAAACTCTACAGGTAATAAATAAAATTCTTAGACATGATCTTCTAAATAAATTAGCCGTAATGAAATCTTCACTATGGCTTTATGAGGAAAAAAAAGATAAAGCCTTACTCAGTAAGTTGGATCGTTCTGTTGATGGTGGAATAGAATTAATTGAAAGAATTCGAGAACTTGAATCTTTTGTAATTAATAAGGGAGAATTAACTCCGATGAATATAAGGAAGATAGCTGAAGAAGTTTCTACTAATTTACACATTCCACAAATCAATATAAATGGTGAAGCAACCGCATTAACTGACCAGGCATTATTTTCTGTGTTTGAAAATATTATGAGAAATGCAATTATTCACGGCAAATCAGATAAAATTGATATAGATATCTCTTCTAAGAATAATATATGCGAAATACGAATAAAAGATTATGGAAAAGGCATTCCCAATGATATCAAAGATAATGTTTTTGAAGAAGGTTTAAGCTTTGGGGATAGTAAAGGCAGTGGTCTAGGTCTTTACATTGTTAAAAAAACAATTGATAGATACGGTGGCACAATTTCAGTTGAAGACAATAAACCACAAGGAGCTATTTTTGTAATTACTCTAAACTCTCCGTATTGCAATCTCGAAAATAATACACTATAACATTTATAAACTTATAAATATAATAATAATCATGGAAGATTTTGATCAGATTCCTAAGAAACGACCCAAAGCAACAGGCTGGGGAAGATTTTTGCCCTTGTTAGTGATAGGTTATATCCTTTTTACTTCATTCATTGGCTCAATCAGGTTACCGTCTACCGGGTCTTCAGACCCCGTATACTCCTTGTTCTTAAGTTCTAGCATTTTTATCGGCGGAGTCATAGTTGCTGTTATATTGGTATTTTCTTATATGATTTATTCTAGAAAATAAGAACTTATTTAAAGTAATTTTTCTTATTTATTATGAATGTTCAAACGCATCTTTTTAATTGTTGATGTAGGTCTAGAAGTAAGAATAGTGGCAATGTATGCAACTTTAATCTCAAAATGTTCGAATGCATCTTTATTCTTAGTACCTTATACTGATAACAAGGGAGTTTTAGAAAACATTGACTTCATTAAAAAGATAACAAAAGAAGAAGGATTAGAAGCAGAAATCCTAGATATCAAGGGCGACATACTCTACGAGTTAAACAAAATTATTAGAGACAAAGATCTCGATTTAGTTATCACTCCTTTAAAAAGACAGGAAAATGGTCTATTTTTTATAGGTAGCTTTTCACAAAGATTAATGAAATACGCTTTGTCTTCTGTTATAGGTATTAGGATTGTTAAGGCAAGGCCATTAAAACAACATAAAAAATTACTAGTTCCGCTTTATGATAAAGATTATTATCCTAAAGAAAGAATTTTTTTAATCGAAGCACTTTCAAAATCATTAGATTTAAATGTATCTGTATTGAGATGTATTAAAAATCCTAACGAAAAAATGGATAAAGAAGAGATGCAAAAAGCTTTCACCGAAACTCAAAATTATTATTCGCCATTTATTAATAAACTTAAAGAAAATGGAATTCATACAGATCTTATAATTCGAGAATGTGAGCATGCAACTGATGGAATACTTGATGAAACAATGGCTTCAAACTACGATCTCCTTTTTGTTAAAGCTAAAGCTCAGAATACTCTAAAAGAGTTTCTTATGGGAAATGAAGTTGAAGATATACTTAGGAGGACTCCATCTAACTTATTATTTTGGAGGTCAAGGGAGTAGTGCATAGATGGAGCAAATAAAAGATATTCATGAGCTCTCAGTAGAAGAAGCTATTTTAAATCTTCAATCGTCTAAAGAAGGACTTTCTAAAGATGAAGTTGAAAAAAGATTTTCTTCATTTGGTCCAAATGAGATTCAGGAAAAAAGGGCTACTCCTTTATACGTTAAACTACTGAAACAATTTTTTAATTTCTTTGCTATTTTACTATGGGTTGCGAGCGGTCTTTCATTTTTAGGTGAATATCTGTCACCAGGAGAAGGAAATATTAATCTTGGTATCGCATTAGTTGCTGTAATCTTTATAAATGCATTTTTTACTTTTTACCAAGAATATAAGGCCGAAAGAGCGGCCGAAGCTCTAAAAAAACTATTGGCACCTTTGGCAGTAGTATTAAGAGAAAATATAGAACAAGAAATACCTTCAAATCAAGTTGTAGTTGGGGACATTATTATTCTATCTGAAGGAGATAAAGTTCCATCAGATGCAAGATTAATTGAGCAGTATGAGTTGAAGGTAAATAATGCACCTTTAACGGGTGAATCAAAATCTCTAAAGCGAAGTGTAGATCCTTTTAGCGGAAATATACTGGATTCGCAAAATGTAGTATTCTCTGGAACTACTGTAGTTTCAGGCTCTGGGAAAGCTATCGTTTTTGCCACAGGAATGGGAACAGAATTTGGAAAAATAGCTGGCCTTACCCAGGAAATAAACGAAGATCCGACACCTTTACAAAAAGAGATATCCTATTTTATTAAATACATTTCGATAATTGCCATCTTTCTTGGAATAACATTCTTTTTAATAGGGTGGTCTTTAGGAAACACCTTCACTGCAAATTTTATTTTTGGAATAGGAATAATTGTTGCAAATGTTCCAGAAGGCCTTCTCCCAACTGTCACATTGACTCTATCGATTGCAGCCCAGAAAATGGCTAAGAAAAATGCTTTAATAAAGAGTCTAAACTCTGTTGAAACTCTCGGATCTACAACTGTGATATGTACGGATAAAACTGGAACTCTCACACAAAATGAGATGACTGTTAAGAAGATATTTGTCAATGGTAAAGAGTATGATGTTTCTGGAGTTGGGTATAAACCTGAAGGAAAACTTCAGATGGGGGAAAAAGATTTAGATGAAAAAGAGATTGAACCTATAATCCCTTTTCTAAAAACTTCCTTCTTTTGTAACAATTCAAAATTAACTTTTGAGGAAGACAAGTATTCTATAATTGGGGACCCAACAGAAGGTGCACTTTTAGTTTTAGCAAAAAAAATTATAGATACAGATACAAGTTGCCAATTTGAGGAAAGAATCTTTGAAATACCCTTTACCTCGGATAGAAAAATGATGAGTACAATATACAAAGGAAAAACAACTGTCGCTTATGTTAAAGGATCGCCGGAGTCAGTCATATCGTTGTCAAATAAGATATTAATAAATGGAAAAGAAATTGATTTAACTTCGGATGGCAAACAGAACCTCCAAGAAAAAGCAGAAAATTTTCAAAAGAATGCTTTGAGGACTTTGGCACTTGCATATAGACTTGTAGATGAAAAAGAAAAATATACTGCAGAGAATGTCGAAAAAGACCTTGTATTTATAGGATTAGTTGGGATGATAGACCCTCCCAGATTAGGGGTTAAAGAGGCAGTTAATAAATGCAAGGGTGCAGGAATCAAGGTCGTAATGATAACGGGTGACAATAAACTTACGGCTGAAGCTATTGGAAGGGGCGTAGGTATAATTGAAAGTGACACTCCTACAGTAGTAGAAGGAACAGATGTCAATAATATGGGACTAGAAGATCTGAAAAATATATTAAAGAATCAAGAAATTATTTTTGCGCGGGCATCCCCAAAAAATAAACTTGATATAGTAATGGCTTTAAAACAGATGGGAGAAGTTGTAGCAGTCACAGGCGACGGCGTAAATGATGCACCCGCCTTAAAAGAGGCCGATATAGGGATATCAATGGGGAGTGGGACGGATGTGGCAAAAGAAGCTGCTGATGTTATACTAATAGATGACAATTTTAAGAGTATAGTGGAAGCGGTACTTGAAGGCAGAGCTGTTTATGATAATATTAAGAAGTTTATTTCTTATATACTAGTTAGTAATGTACCTGAGATAGTTCCTTTTATAGTATATGTTTTGTTTAGAGTTCCCCTTCCTCTAACAGTTATTCAAATATTGGCAATAGATTTAGGTACGGATATGCTTCCTGCAATTGCACTTGGAACAGAGCCTGCTGAAATAGATGTGATGGAAAGGCCACCTCGTTCTAGAAAAGACAGACTTCTAACTATACCTCTTATAATAAAATCATATGGACTTATAGGGCCAATCGAAGCTGCTGCAGGATTGTATGGGTTCTGGTGGGTATTAAAACAAGGTGGCTGGATTTTGGGAACGCAGTTAGCATTCACAGATCCACTTTATCTTAAAGCTACAACGATGTGTCTCGTCGCCATAATAGTGTGTCAAATTGTGAATGTTATTGGTTGCAGAAGCCTTAGAAATTCTATATTCAAAATGGGCTTTTTTAAAAATAAATACATATTTTTGGGGATAATTAGTGAGATAATTTTAATTATCGCTTTCACTAACCTTCAAGTCTTTAAGACTTTTCTTGGAACTGCTTCAATAGAACCCGAATTAATTTTGCTGATTTTACCTTTTGCATTATTGATATTCGTCGTAGATGAATTAAGAAAATACCTGATGCCGAAGCTAGGATTTAATGAAATATAATTTTTAATTATTTGTCATTTTTTGACAATTAATAATTTAAACTGCCCCACATCTTTCTTTAAATAAGGAGATTTAGTGAAGCAAACTTTCAAATCTTATAGTGATCTAACAAGGGCTCATTTCATGTTTGCATGGCCTTTGATATTTTGCTCCGGTTTATTTTTAGCTTTATATAACTACGGAGGATTTTCCTGGGCTTTAGTAATTAAAGCCGCACTTATAGGCCTATTTGGATTTGAAGGTGGAATGATACTAAATGACTATATTGATAGAGATATTGACAAAAGCGATGTAGAATACGATAAACTAACTTTCTATTGGAGGCCCTATAAAAGTAGGCCTTTGCCTTTTGGAGAAATATCTCCAAAAAATGCATTAAGACTATTCTTATTATTTATTATTATTACTATCTCCTTAATCCTTACCCTACCCTTTCCCAACTCTCTTTATGTCATGTTAATTTATTTTTACTGTTATTTTATGGAATACTTTTATCAAATCAAAAAAAGGAATCAGAAGTTCCCGTTTGCACAGCTTCTTGGCAGAACTGATTTTGCCATATTTCCAGTTGCAGGGTATTTATGCGTTGGAGCTCCGGACAAAGTAGCATTGTTATTTTTTCTTTTCTTTTATCCACTTGCGTTATCTCATCTAGGCTTAAACGATCTAATTGATATTAAAAATGATATTGCCCGAAAGATGAATACAATAACAGTTCTTTATGGTATCAAAGGAACTGTAAGATGGATTGGATTATTCAATTTAATCCATTTTTTAGCAGCAATTTTGTTTCTCTCAATTCTTCCTCGATTTACTTTTTATGGATTCTTAATACCGTTTGCACTATTATTTGTTGGAATCTATTTATTAGTAAAAGATCCAAGTCCCGATAAGAGTCTTAAAATCCTTCCTTTATACCATATATCAATGTTAGTATACTCCATTTCTATAATTATAGGCACAACAATATAACAAATAATAAAAGGAGAATCGTAATACTTATATAGGATTTGATGATATCAAAGACAAAAATTAGTTCTTGGATTAAAATAATGCGATTGGAATTCTATTCCATGCCATTTGTCGCTTATTCTTTAGGGGCTTTGATTTCATATAAGTTAAAATTTTTATTTTATCCGACAAATTATCTTATTGGATATTTTATTATATTTTTAATTGAATTAGCAACTGTTCTAATAAATGAATATTATGATTTTGAAGGAGATAAACTCAATAAAAACTTTGGTAGATTAACTGGCGGTTCAAGAATTTTAGTTGAAAATAAAATTTCAATCAACGAGATTAAGTTAGCTTTGATTTTTGTAACTTTATCATTTTTGATAGCTTCTCTTTACTTATTAAAAATAACTTTATTTTCTAATCAAGTATTATTTTTATTAATTTTGGGTTTTGTACTTGGCATTTCTTATACTGCCCCTCCAATAAAATTGTCCTATAGGGGTTTAGGAGAAGTTAACGTTGCACTAATACATGGATTTTATGTTATTATTTGCGGTTACGTTTTTCAAGGGGGGGTACTTGATACTAAAATTATTTGGATTATCTCTATACCCATTTTCTTTTCGTCATTGGCAGGTGTTGCTTTAGCGGGTATTCCAGATTTAGAATCCGATAGATTAGTTTCAAAGAAAACTTTGATATCGATACTTGGATATAAAAATAACTTAATTTTTTCTCTGTGTTGTGTTATTATTACTGGAATTCTTAGCATTTATTTGAAATTTTACTTAGTTTCTGCGAAATATAGTTATCTTTATTATTTCATTACTTTTTATTCAATAATTTTATCAGCTATTATAATAAATTCAATTAATAAATTTGATTTTAAAATTGACACATTGATTATGAAAATAATGATTTTAATTGCTTTTTCTGTATTTGTGCCTTTATTTATTTTTTTGACATAAGTTTAGATTTTGCCAGAATAATTGGGAAACTGTTATAAAAGAAAATGAATAAAATCTTTATTCTGAAGGTGAGTGTACGGGTATAATTCAAAGGATTTTGATAGAATATCTTGAAATTATCACAATAACTCTTATATTCCTGGCCTTTTTTGTTTTTTTGTCATATTTAAAAATGAAGTTTGAAGAGAAAAAGAAAGCAATGCATCGATATTCCGATTAGACGATTTAAATTCGTGGTGCATATGAGATTTGGGCCAGTTTTCCATGTGGTTGGTTACATCCTTCAGCTTATTGGAGTTGCAATGCTTCTCCCAATCCCGTGGGGGCTTTACTACCATGAAGAAGAAACCTATCTATTTGTTATATGCGCAATTATTACATTTGCCACTGGGCTAGCCTTGAACAAATTATTAAAAGAAGAGAATGATAAACTCCGGGTCGTTGAAGGGATAGGGATAGTCTCGTTTGGCTGGATAATAACGTCTGTATTCGGAGCACTGCCTTTTTATCTTTCTGGAAATTTTAGCTTTGTAGATTCATTTTTTGAGATCATATCTGGTTTCACTACAACAGGGGCGTCCATTATAAATGATGTAGAAGCGCTTCCCCACTGCATACTGTTCTGGAGATCGCTAAGCCACTGGATTGGAGGAATGGGGATTATATTTTTAGCCTTCATACTGCTTCCCGCTCTCTCTGTCGGCGGAAGGGAACTTATATCTCCAGAATCCTCAGTGACCCAACTTGAGAAAATAAAGCCAAGGTTAAGGGACGTTGCAAAGAGCCTGTATGGGATCTATCTTCTTTTTACGGGGGCGCAGATCATCCTGCTTTTGTTTGGCGGAATGAATATTTTTGACTCGATGTGTCACACCTTTGGAACAATTGCGACAGGTGGATTCTCAACAAAAAATACTAGCATCGCCTACTATAACAGCCCGTATATTGAAGGTGTGATAGTGCTGTTCATGTTCCTAGGGGCCACAAGTTTCACATTGCACTATAACGCCTTCAGGAGAAAGTTTGATTATTTCAAAGACGAAGAGTTTATTTTCTATGTGGGTATATTGGCATTTTCTATTCTTTTCATGACTTTAGATATTAGAACGCATATCTATGATTCATTGAGCCAATCCTTTAGATATGCCACTTTTCAGGTTATGAGCATATCCACAACAACTGGTTTTGCAACTGCTGATTTCAATTTATACCCAGACTTCTCCCGATTAATATTAGTTCTTCTCATGATCATGGGGGGATGCGCCGGTTCTACTGCGGGGGCAATAAAGATAATGAGGATAACAATCCTAACAAAAGCAGGTGTGAGAGAGCTCAAGAAAATTATCCACCCTCATGCTGTAATGCCTATTAACTTCAGGGGAAAAGTTATACCTCAGGAGACCTTGGTGAATATTGGAACATTCTTTGCTTCTTATCTGGCCGTTTATGTCGTATCATGCCTTATAATGACGGGGCTTGGAGTGGATATGATAACGTCGCTATCTGCCGTTGCTGCTACCATGGGTGGTGTGGGGCCTGGACTTGGTCTTGTCGGACCTGCAACGACTTACTATGTTTTAGGCCCGGGAGCCAAAATATTGCTTTCATTTTGCATGCTCGTAGGCAGGCTTGAAATATTTACTTTGCTAGTTTTGCTCTCGCCGGCATACTGGAAAGAATGAGAAAAGAATTAATTCAAAGGCTGTATTAAGTTAAACTTAAATAATATCTCCTATAACTAGCTATAGTTGAAAAAATGCCAAATAATGACTATTATCACAAAACCTCTGAAGAAATAATTTCTGAATTTTCATCTTCATTAGAAGATGGTTTAACTTCAAATGAAGTTAAGAAACGTTTAAATCAGTACGGAAATAATGAAATTGAAGCCAAGATTAAGATTCCTTTATGGCTGCTGCTTTTATCTCAATTCAAAGAACTGTTAGTTATAATATTAATTATCGGGGCTCTAATCTCATTTTTTATTGGAAGCTATAGGGATGGCACAATCATATTCCTCATTGTCCTTGTAAACGCAATAATAGGGTTTGTTCACGAATATAAAGCAAATAAAATTATAGAGAAGTTGAAAGGTCTTGTCAAATCACGGGCAAAAGTTATCAGAAACGGAGAGTTAGCTGAGGTTTCCCAGATAGAACTTGTACCGGGCGACATCATCAAATTGGAAGAAGGGGATAAAGTTCCAGCAGATATAAGAATTATCCAATGTTCAGATTTTAAGACAAATGAATTTACCCTTACCGGAGAATCCCTGCCCCAAGGAAAGAGTAGCGAGCCTATTGCAGATGAAGTTGGAATTGCCGATAGAAAAAATATGGCTTACACCGGGACAACTGTTGCATCAGGAAATGCTATAGGAATAATAGTTGCAACAGGAATGAAAACAGAAACTGGAAAAATTGCAAGCTTAACTGAAGAAACTAGTGATGTCCAAACGCCTTTACAGAAAGAACTTAGATTACTTGCAAGAGAATTGACGATTATTGTCATTATAATAAGCTTAGGTCTTTTCACTTTAGGTTTAATACAAGATTTCTCAGTGTATATGAGCCTAGTATATGCATTAGGAGTTGCAATGGCGGTCGTGCCACAGGCTTTACCTGCAGAAGTTACGGTAGCATTATCAAATGGTAGCAATTACCTTGCAAATAGAAAAGCAGTCGTAAAATCTTTACCTGCAGTAGAAACTCTTGGTTCAACTACAGTAATCTGCACAGATAAAACTGGTACTCTAACAAAAAATGAAATGACGGTAAGGTCACTCTGGTTTAACGGTCAAGAGTATAAAATTTCTGGCCTTGGTTATCAGCCAGAAGGGGATATTTCAGACGTTGAAGATAAATTAATTTCCAACGAAAAAAGAGATGAGATAAAAACAATGCTCAAAGCTGCATCTATGGCATCAAATGCAGAAATACGCCCCCCAGATAAAGAACATAAAGAGTGGTATTGCATTGGCGATCCTACAGAAGGTGCACTTATTACTGCAGCCAACAAAATAGGCATTGATTGCAATGAAGAAAATAAATCATGTCCCGAAATACAAGAATTTTCATTCTCATCAGAAAGAAAGAGAATGGGCTCCATAAGAAAAGAAAAAACTGGTCATTTTTTGTATATCAAAGGGTCCATTGACAGTATACTCTCGATAAGTAAATACATCTATCTGGATGGAAAGGAAAAAAATCTGACAGAAGAAAACATTTCTGCTATAAAAAAAGCAAATGAGCATTATGCTCAAAACTCAATGAGAGTATTGGCCATAGCATATAGGTCGCTAGATTATAAAGGAGAATGCCAAGCAGAAGAGACTGAAAAAGAGGTAGTTTTCTTGGGCCTTGCGGCAATGATGGATCCTCCAAAAGAAGGGGTGAGGGAAGCTATCTCTGATGCTAAAAAAGCACATATAAGAATATTTATCTTAACTGGTGATCATGCACTAACTGCCGAAGCAATAGGAAAAGAGATAGGGCTTTCTGAAGACAACAAAACGCCAATTATAACTGGAAAAGAACTGAAAGAACTAACTGATGATAAATTAGTTGAGTATATTGGCGGGAAGGAATCAATTATTTTTTCAAGGGTAGATCCTGAAGATAAGTTGAGAATTGTTAAAATATTGGAGGGCCAAGGAGAAATTGTGGCAGTTACAGGGGACGGAGTAAACGATGCCCCGGCACTGAAAAGAGCCCACATTGGGGTTGCTATGGGTTTAAAAGGAACTGAGGTTGCCAAAGAAGCTTCAAATCTTATATTGCTGGATGATAACTTTGCTACGCTAGTTGATGCGGTAAAAGGAGGCCGAACAATATATAATAATCTAAGAAAGACAGTTTCTGCATCTATGACTACAAACAGTGGTGAATTGACATTAGTTTTAGTAGGTCTTCTGGGAGCAGCTCTTTGGGGTTATCCGATACCAATTCTCGCGGCACAAATACTTGCAATAGATCTACTTGGACAGATAATGCCTCTAACATTCCTTACTTTTGATCCGCCTGATCCGGACATCATGGTCCAAAAACCTAGAAAGCCAAGTGAACACATATTTAACAAATTTTCTGGCGCAGAGGTCATGATTTTAGGGGTAATAATAGGATTTTTAGCATTTATGAATTTTCTACTTTTCATGGATCGAGAAGGAATTGTGTTAACAATGGAAAATCTTGATAGCATTTTCTATCTCAAAGCAACTACACTTAGCTACTGTACAATTGTGTTCTGTCAGTTTATCAATACCTTAGAGAGAAGATATGCATACACCTCAATTTTTAATAAAAATTTCTTTTCTAATAAAATACTATTGGGATCAATCGTCTTTTCAATAGGATTGGTATCATTTGCAATATATGGCCCTGGTATTAGTGATTTTCTATCTTTTGGAAGCATTGAAATCTTAGATTGGGGTTATATAATATTTTCTGCTGGACTATACCTAATCGTTTATGAATTGTTAAAACTTTTTAAAAAATTTAATAATAAAAGAAAAAATCTAGTTATCTAAACAAATAAGAACGTAACTTTGAGAAATTTGTCAAAAATTAAATGAGAGAAATAAATAAAAGTTTAAAAAAAACATTGACATCGACGATTGGGCCTAAAATATTTTAATTTTTTCTTCTATCTGTTCTCTGATTACTTGAATATTTGGAATTTATTTATATTACGTTTTTTGCTTGCGGCAACTTAATTATTTATATTTGTTACTTCCAATTTGTTCCGCATACTTATCATTTATTCTATTATCTAAAATTAAATTTGAAAAACAAGACCCTGAGATTAGTAAGCTAATTCTTGGCACAATGATTTTAATTACACTATCTAGTTTAATTCCTGTTATTATTTTTGCTAGATAGAATGATATATTCTTTTTTTGCGACAGTTTTAATTTATATCAATATATTTATATCTAATATATTCTAGTTTTTAGTAGTCTTTAATCTAATTAAAACATATAATCGGTGACCAAATGAATAAGAATACTTCAAAGATTTGTAATCATTTGCCCATTATTTGATAATTACTTGATAATTTTAGATAGTTATTTAAAGAAAAAACAGACATAGTATATGGATAAAAAATATAAATTTAATTTTTTTATAAAAAAAGGAGAAGACAAAATGAAAAATAGAACTTATTATATTTCTATTTCAATCTTTATTAGTCTATTTCTTTTTATATCTCCACTCTATGCAGAAGATTCAAAAATTGTTGTTAAAGTTGGATTTTATGAAGACGAGCCCTTAGTATTCCAAGATAATAATGGAAATATTAAGGGGCTATATGCGGATGTTCTAAACTATATTGCCATTAAGGAAGGATGGGAGATTCAATATGTTTATGGAACTCTTAATGAGGGGCTAACTAGAATCAAAAATAATGAAATTGATATTATAACTGCTGTTGCGTACTCTCCCGAGCGTGCAATATATGCCGATTTTTCTAAAGAAACACTGTTTCCTAACTGGGCCCAAGTTTATTCTATGCCTAGTTTAGAAATAGAATCATTCCTTGATTTGGAATATAAAAGAATCGCCGTAGTTAATGGTGATATCTATTATGTTGGGCCAAATGGAATCAAAAATCTGATGGATAATTTTGATCTTAACTGTACTTTTGTAGAGGTAAATGAGTATAATGAGGTCATTAAGTTAATTGAAGAAGAGAGCGTTGACGCAGGCATTTTAACAAGACTTTATGAATCTGAATTACAGAATAATCCAAAAATAGCAAAATCCTCCTTAATCTATTCTCCAATTAAACTACTTTTTGGATTTCCTAAAGGAAGCTCAAAAAATCAATATTTGATAGAAAAAATTGATTATCATCTAAAGATGTTAAAAGATGATCATGATTCTATATACTACTACAGTATTAATGAATATATGCCAATATATTCTGCAAAAGAAGTACAGATATTCCCAAAATGGGCAAAGACTGTTGTAGGAGTCATACTTTTGGCACTATTAATATTTGTTAGTGCGAGCATGCTATTAACTAGGGAGGTGAAGAAAAGAACAAATCACCTAAACGAAGCAATAGGCGATCTTCAAAATGAGATTGCCCATAGACTTGATGCTGAAGAATCTCTTAAAAAAAGTCAAGATAAATATAGGGAACTTACAGAAAAATTGTTAATAGAAAGTGAATCAAAATTTGAATCCATATATAATAATGCAGCAGTAGGAATAGATCTGTTAGATAAGGATCTCAAAATTATCGATTTAAATGATAGATTGGCAGATATGTTTGAATATTCTAAAGAAGAATTAATAGGTAAAAATATCTTAGATATAACATTTCCCGAAGATATTGACCTAACAATAAAAAATTTAGATAATCTTATTAATGGTAATTTGAATTCATACTCACTTGAGAAAAGATACAAGAAAAAAGACGGAAGTATTTTTTGGGGAGACTTATACGTATCTTCCATAGGAAATCAAAATGGAGAGTTCAAAGCAATTATTGGAGTCATTGTTGATATTACTTCTCGCAAACAAGCAGAAGAACTATTAGAAGAAAGTGAAGAGAAATACAGAGAGCTTGTTGAGAATGCCAACAGCATAATCGCAAAATTTGACAAGGACGGAAGAATTATTTCAATGAATGAGTTTGGACTTAAATTCTTTGGTTATGAAGAACAGGAACTAATAGGCAAAACTTGGGCCGAAACAATATTGCCCAAATTAGAATCGAATGGTAGGATTTTAGAAAATCTAGCTGCCGAAGTAATAAAAGAACCTGATAAATATTCCATTAGTATAAATGAAAACATAAAGAAAAATGGGAAAAGAATCTGGGTATACTGGAATAACAAACCAATATATGACAAAGGAGAACTAGTTGGTATTCTTTCAGTTGGCACAGATATAACTGAAAGAAAGAAAGCAGAAGAAAATTTGCATAAGGTAAACAAACAACTAGAAGAAGCTGATAGACTTAAATCAATATTCTTATCGAGTATGAGCCACGAACTTAGAACACCATTAAACTCTATAATAGGTTTTACTGGAATATTGTTACAGGGGCTTGCAGGAAATTTAAATGATGAACAAACTAAACAATTAAGCATTGTTAAAAAAAGTTCACAGCATCTTTTAAGCCTTATAAATGATATCTTGGATATTTCAAAAATAGAAGCTGGAAAAATAGAACTTTCTTGTGAATATTTTGACTTGAAAGAATTGATGGAAGAAGTTATTTTGACATTTGATACAATGGCCAAGGATAAGAATCTTAAAATTGAGAAATCTATACCTGAAAATATTACTCTTTATAATGATAAGAGAAGATTTAAACAGATAATCCTAAATCTTGTAAGCAATGCAATAAAATACACAAATGAGGGCAGTGTTAAAATTATGGTCAAAATCTTGGATAATAAAGAGCTTGAAATTAAAATTATTGATACAGGAGTTGGAATTAAAAAAGCGGACCTTAATAGAATATTTGAACCATTTCAGCAGTTAGATGATAAATTGACAAAAAAAGTTGAGGGTACAGGATTAGGCCTTCATCTTGTAAAAAAATTATTGAGCCTTATGAATGGTAATATTTTCCTAGAGAGTGAATATGGAACGGGAAGCGTGTTTACTATTACTATGCCATTAAGAATTAGAGAGGAATAAATATGGGAAGAATACTTATAGTTGAGGACAATGAGAACAACCTCTATCTTACTAAATATATACTTGAAAAAAATGGACATACTACAATTACAGCTAGTAGCGGTTGTGAAGGTGTAAAAAAAGCAATTGAGGAAAAACCTGACCTTATCATAATGGACATACAGTTGCCTGATATCAACGGGCTTGAAGCAACAAAAAGGATAAGAGAGTCCCCTGTAGGCAATTCTATCCCCATAATAGCATTGACATCATATGCAATGATGGGGGATAGGGATAAAGCACTTAAAGCAGGATGCTCTGGCTATATTGAGAAACCCATTGATCCTGAAAAATTTATTAATCAAATTATGGAATACTTGAAATAATGGGAGGTTAATATTGGAGATACTTATTGTAGAAGATAATGAAGAAATTGCATATCTTCAAGAAAAAATCTTAGCTGCAAATAACTATCTTGTTACTAGAGCTTCAAATGGCCAACAAGCTCTTGAGTTGCTGGCTTACAAAAAGTATGATATGATAATTTCTGATATACTAATGCCAGTAATGGACGGGTTCCAGCTTTGTAAAACATTGAAGAACGATCCTAAAACTAAGGACCTACCTTTTGTTTTTTATTCGGCGAGCTATACTGAAAAAAAAGACAAGGAATTTGCATTAAAATTAGGCGCAGATATCTACGTAGAGACCCCAATTGAACCTGATGAATTTATCAAAATAATTAATAACTATTTTGAAAATTTCAAAGAAGGAAAAATAAAGCCAAGAGAGTATTTATTCGAAAAAGAAAACAATATGGAAAAGATTTACAGTGAACGTTTGGCAAGGCAACTAGAGAAAAAGTTAGTACTCCTAGAAAAAAAAATGGCCGAAAATAATGAATTAATGAAAAAATTAAAGCAAAGTGAAGAAAGATACCGTGAGCTTGTAGAAAACGTAAACAGTATAATAACGAAGTACGATGTGGATGGAAATATCTTATCAATGAATGAATATGGATTAAAGTTTTTTGGGTATAAGGCGGAAGAGATCATTGGAAAGAATTTTATAGGAACTGTTACCCCGCCTATCGACTCTACTGGAAAAAATCTTAGTTTTTTGCTTAAAGATATTTTTTCTGACATAGAAAGATACTCTACAAATATCAATGAAAATATAAAAAAGAATGGAGAAAGAGTATGGGTATACTGGGCAAATAGGCTTATAGTTGATGGTAATGGAAATTATACCGGGATATTGTCCGTGGGTACGGATATAACTGAAAGAAAAAAGCTTGAGGCAGAAATAGTATTGCTTCATAACGCCGTAGACCAAAGTCCTGCTATTGTCATTATAACTGACAAGGATCGAAAGATCGAATATGTAAATCCAAAGTTTGTTGAAGTAACTGGTTTCACTTCATCTGAAGTAATAGGAAGAGATGCTTCTTTCTTGGGCGGAGAACCTTTTTCTGAAGAAAATGACAGAGAGTTTTTGAATACCTTATCAAAAGGCAATGAATGGCAAGGAGAGTTCAAGAATATAAAAAAGAATGGGAATATTTATTGGGAATTGGCATCCATTGCCCCTGTTAAAACGCAAAGTGGGATAATAACACATTTTGTAAAAGTAGCAGAGGATATAACATATCGAAAATTAGCTGAAAAGGAACTGCAAGAAAGGGAAGAAACGTTAAAGGGTATTCTTTCGGCTGCCCCAGTTGGCATAAATTATCTACAAGATAGAAAATTCAAATGGTCAAATAGAGAAATGGCAGAGATTACAGGTTATTCTGATGAAGAGTTAGTTGGAAAAACTCCGAGATTTCTTTTTGAGTCAAATGAAGAGTATGAACGAGTTGGAAGTATCTTATATGACCCAGTAAGGGACCAAGACGTTATAGAAGTTGAAACAAACTATAAGCTAAAAAATGGCGATACTAAGGACATTTACATAAGAAACAGTCCATTGGATATTAAAGACCTTTCCAAGGGTTATATAACGTTAGTAATGGATATCACGGATAACAAAAAATCTAGAAAGCAATTAGATGAGAACTTAGAATACTTTGCCCACCTGATAGATCACATAAGAAATCCTCTGGCTATTTTGAGCGGTTTCGTACAAGTTAATGTTGAGGATGAAAAAACAAAAGACGTTGTTATTCGACAGGTAGATAGAATCGAGAAATTATTAAAAGAGCTTGATCAGGGATGGATGGATACAGAGGAAACTAGAAAATTCTTGAAAAGATATATGTAATATTCTCTTTCTTTTTTTAAATACTAAATAATTTCAAATAAATGAAAAATGGCTCTGAATTGGAATCTATTTAGAAAAAGAATTGGTGCGGTCAGCGGGATTCGAACCCGCGTCATGAGCTTGGAAGGCTCAAGTGCTAACCACTACACTATGACCGCTTCTTTTTTATTCGAATTAATTGTATATTTAAAACTTTCTCTTTTAGCCACCACAATGCTTAAAAATTGATATTTTAAAAAACATATGTGGATTATATGGGCATTATTAACGTAAACGTTAAGTTTGATTCTTCTATTATAATATCATGTGCTGCCCATCATCATTAATTACGTCATTTTTGGCGGAGGTATTTTCATGCTAAAAATAGCTATTCCTAAAAAGGGGAGATTATCAAATCCCTGTCTTGAAATATTAAAAAAATCAGGTTATGAGTTTGAAGATAGCGGTAGGAAGTTATTTTCACGTATCGAAGAAAAAAATATTGAGGCTGTATTTGTGAGGACTCAAGACATACCCGAATACGTTCAGGATCAAGTTGTGGATATAGGGATAACTGGTCTTGATATCATTGGGGAAAGAGGTGCTGATGTTGAAGTTTTGCTAAAACTGGGATTTGGAAAATGCACACTTACAATCGCCGCACCGAAAAACTCATCTATAACAAAGTTTGATGACATTAAGAATGGAATGAAGATTGTGACAGAATTCCCCAAAAGTACAGATAAATACTTTAAAGATAAAGGCATTAATCTGAAGGTGATTGAAGTGTCAGGTTCAACGGAAATTGCCCCTTACCTTGGGGTGTCCGATTTAATATCGGACATAGTTAGCACTGGAACAACTTTATTGATGAACAATCTAAAACCCATATCCAAAATTATTGAATCTGAGGCAGTGCTAATAGCAAACAAGAATAGCATTAAAGAGAAGAGAGATGAGATAGAACTTCTTTCTGCATCAGTTAGAAGCGTCTTAGATGCACAGGGTAAGAAGTACATTATGGTAAATCTTCCTACCAAATCATTGGGTAAATTTGAAAAGGAATTTCATGGTCTTGGGGGCCCAACAGTAATGGATGTAATATCAAAAGAATCACTTGTTGCAGCTCACTTTGTAGTCGATGAAAAACAGGTATCAGAAACTATTCAAAAACTTAAAAAGATGGGCGGAACAGGAATTCTTATTATCCCTATAGAACGGTTGGTGAATTAGTTGATTGAAATTTATGAAGGCTCAAAAGCTCTATTTGAAAAAGATAAACAGAGAAAAGTCCTATTAGAAGATGATGGTTACGTAAAGTCAATTTTATTGGATGTAGAAAAGAGAGGAGACGAAGCGCTCAGAGACTACACATTAAAATTTGACGGTGTCCAAATAGATGACTTTTTAGTAACTCAAGATGAGATAGCTGAAGCCTATGATAATGTAGATACCGAACTAATTGAAGCATTGGAAACTTCAGCTGAAAACATAGAGGATTTCCACAGAAGAGAGCTTCCCCAATCCTTTTTATTCGAAAAAAAAGGTATTACAGCAGGGCAGATGATATTGCCCATAGAAAGTGCAGGAATTTATGTCCCTAGTGGTCGGGCATCATATCCTTCTACAGTGCTCATGGCAGCAATCCCTCCAAAAATATGTGGTGTTCCAAGAATAGTTGTAGTAACCCCTTCAGGCAAGGATGGCAGATGCAATGATGCAGTTTTGGTAGCATCAGACATTGCAGGTGTTGATGAAATTTATAAAGTAGGCGGAGCTCAAGCAATAGCGGCCTTATCGTATGGGACAGAATCAATTAAAAAAGTTTCAAAAATAGTCGGGCCAGGAAATAGATATGTTGCAATGGCAAAAAAACTTGTTGAAACCCCAACTGAATTTCCAGCGGGCCCTAGTGAAGTAATGATAATTGCTGAAGAAAAATCAAATCCAAGATTTATTGCCTTAGACATGCTTGCCCAATCTGAACACGATCCTATGGCTTCAGCATACCTATTGACTACATCAAGATCTATTGCTGAAAAAGTTGTGAGGGAAATAGAAAATGAGCTTAAAGTATTGCCAAGAAACGAGATACTGAAAGAATCTTTGAAAAGAGGCGGAGTATTCATAGTATCATCTTTAGAGGAAGCAATAGAACTTTCAAACAATTTTGCCCCAGAACACCTTGAACTAATGGTTAAAGAACCATTCTCACTTCTTACAAAGATTAAAAACGCTGGCTCAGTTTTTTTGGGAGAATACTCTCCTGAAGCCATGGGGGATTATGTTTCAGGAACAAATCACGTACTCCCTACATCAGGATTTGCAAAATTTTATTCCAGTCTTTCAGTTGATGATTTCATAAAAAAATATACATTCCAATATGTCACAAAGGAAGGGCTAAAGACTTATAGGGGCACAGTTTCAACACTTGCTAGGTCTGAAGGATTATTTGCGCATGAAAAAGCGGTTAACGTGAGGTTTGAAGATGAAAAGTAAATTCGATAGAGACCTTTTAGAGAATCTTGATCCATACTCTTCAGAAGTTTCGGTATCCGATGGTAATTTAATAAGATTACACGCAAATGAACTTCCATGGAAAAACGAAACTGTAGTTTGTGGTTTACACGATAACATCTTATCAATGCCCTTAAACAGGTATCCGGAAGTCACAAATTCCAACACACGAAAAAAAATTGCAGAGTATATCGGATTTGAAAAAGAAAATGTACTAGTTGGAAACGGTAGTGATGAGATTATTGATACAATTGGAAAAGCTTTCATTTCTCCACTTGATAAAGTATTAATACCCTCTCCTACTTTTTCACTTTACGCTAGTACCACAAAGATTTATTCAGGACTTCCAATAATAATCCCTCTTAATCCTGATTTTACTCTCTCTGTTGAAAAAATAATTTCTGAAGCAAAAAATGCCAAGATGGCCATCATTTGTAGTCCAAATAATCCTACAGGCATAGCATACCCAGACGAAGAAATCAAAACCATACTTGACACAGGGGTATTGGTAATTCTTGATGAAGCGTATGCCGAATTTTCTGGACATTCAGGACTAAACTTGGTGAATAATTATGATAATTTGATTGTCATGAAGACATTTTCAAAAGCATTTGGGCTTGCAGGATTTAGAACAGGATACTGCGTGGCATCAGAAACATTAATTGAGTCAATGAGCAAAGTTATGCTCCCATATAACCTAAATCTAATATCTATGAAGGTAGTTGAACTTGCAATCCAGCATGAAGATTTTATGAAAGATTCTGTTAAAAAAATAAAGGAAAACAGAAAATATCTTTATGGTGCAATGCAGGAGATAAAGGGTATAAATTCAATTCAGTCAAATGCTAATTTCATACTATTTGAAACAGAAAATCCTAGAATGATCTATGAAGAGCTATTGAAAAGAGGAATTCTAATTAGATACTTCGAAGGCAAAAATTATATGAGAGTCTCTGTAGGAACTTACGAACAATGTGTAAAATTTATTTCTTATTTGAGGGAGATATTAAATGTCTGTTAAGATAGGTATAATTGATTATGGAATGGGGAATTTAAAGAGTGTTTACAAAGCTTTTAGATTTTTAAAAGCAGATCCTGTTTTCATTGATAAAGAAGAAGATTTCGATTGTGATGGTTTAATACTCCCTGGAGTTGGGGCATTTGAAGATGGAATGAAGAATTTAGGGCCTTTTATTAAAGTATTAAAAAAGGAATCGGTAACAAAGCCTCTTCTCGGAATTTGTCTTGGCATGCAAATGCTTTTCTCAGATAGTGAAGAAAACGGATTTTTCAAAGGATTAGATCTTATACCCGGATCTGTAAGGAAACTACCCGAAGGACTCAAAGTACCTCACATGGGATGGAATAGCATTGGATTCTTAGATGATGATCCTTTAGTAATCGGAATAAAAAATGAATCTTATTTCTATTTTGTTCATTCTTATGCACCGTTCTGTGGGCCTGATTATACTCTTGGTGAAACAGAGTATGGAATAAGATTTCCCTCAATAGTTGCAAAAGACTTTATTTACGGAACTCAGTTCCACCCTGAGAAAAGTGGCGAGTCCGGACTAAAGCTTCTTAAAAATTACATAAATATAGTGGAGAGCACGATATGAAAGTCTTGCCTGCAGTTGATATCTTAAATAGAAAATGTGTACAACTTGTTGGAGGAGATCCCGATATCAAGGTGTTTGAGAATCCAGATCCGCTCACAATTGCAAAAAAGTGGGCAGAGTATTCAGATTATTTGCACCTGATTGACCTTGACGCTGCCATATATAACTCAAGTATCAATAGGGATATAATAAAAAAAATACTATCTGAGATTAAAGTTCCCGCCGAAGTTGGGGGCGGGATAAGAAGTATAGAGATATTTAGAGAGCTAATTAATGCAGGTGCGGATAAACTCATTATGGGCACCTCAGCAGTAAAAAATCTTGAACTTCTAAAAAATATAAATGATGAATTTGGGAAGGATAGAATAGTCATTGCTTTGGATGTTAAAGGAGAAGAGGTATCAATCTCTGGCTGGACTCAAGGCTCAGGTTTATCGATATATGAAACAATAAAAAATTTAGAAGAATATACATCCTCCTTCCTAATCACAAGTATAGGTGTCGAGGGAAGGATGACGGGGCCAGACACAGTGCTATACAAAAAGATTTTATCCCTCATAGATGTAGAGATAATTGCATCAGGTGGGATTTCATCAATTGATGATTTAATAAAACTTGATAAAATAGGCATTAACAAAGCCGTAGTCGGAACGGCAATTTATACTAATAAGATTGATTTAAATGAGGTAAGGAAAGTATTTGGGTGATTTGTTTTGAGAGAATCAAAAATTGAAAGAAAAACAAAGGAAACAAATATCAAGATCAAGTTGAATATAGATGGCCAGGGCAAATATAAAATTTCTACATCAAAGAAATTTTTTGATCACATGCTCGAGACTTTTTCTAGATACAGCCTTTTTGATATAGAAATAAAGGCTGAAGGAGATTTAACTCACCACCTTGTTGAAGACATAGGTATTGCAATGGGGATGGCATTTTCAGAGGCCATAGGAGACAAAAAAAGGATCAATAGAGTAGGCACGGCCACAGTCCCAATGGACGATTCGCTTGTCATGACCTCCCTTGATATAGGTGGAAGGCACTACACAAAGTTTGATTTAAACTTCAAGTTTGACAAGATTGAAGAAGTTTCACCCGATTTATTCTTACATTTCCTTGATTCTTTCGCACAGAAGGTTCCACTAAATCTATTCATAAAGGAATTCTATGGAGACGATGACCACCACAAGATAGAGGCAGTCTTCAAATCATTTGGTAAAGCACTTTTAATGGCAACTTCATTTAATGATAGAATTGATCTACTTTCAACTAAAGGAGTGATATAATGCATGCAAAGAGAATCATACCATGTCTTGACGTTGACCAGGGGAGAGTTGTGAAAGGTATAAAATTCGTAAATATCAGGGATGCTGGCGATCCTGTAGAAATGGCACAGCTTTATGATGAAAAAGGCGCGGATGAATTAGTATTTCTTGATATTACTGCTTCATCTGATAAAAGGAATATCATGGTTGATGTAGTTGAAAGGACGGGGGACGTTGTCTTTATACCATTTACAGTCGGAGGGGGATTAAGAAATATCGAAGACATAAAGGCAATATTACGTGCTGGAGCAGACAAGGTTAGTCTCAATACATCCGCAGTTCAAAATCCAGACTTGATAAAAGAATCTTCAAGAATATTCGGAAGCCAGTGCATAGTTCTTGCAATAGATGCTAAAAGGAAAGGTAAAAGTTGGGAAGTCTATACTCATGGGGGAAGGACTCCCACAGGCATAGATGCAGTTGAATGGGCAAAGAGAGCCGAAAATCTTGGTTGCGGAGAGATATTACTTACAAGTATGGATGCAGACGGTACAAAAGATGGATATGATATCCCTCTGACGAAAGCAATTTCTGAAGCTGTTAATATCCCAGTTATTGCTTCAGGCGGAGCTGGAAATGCAGAGCATATCTACCAAGCATTGACCAAAGGTAAGGCCGACGCGGCACTTGCAGCTTCCATATTCCATTACGAAGAACATTCAATTAGAAAGGTAAAAGAATACCTTAGATCAAAAAAGGTATCGGTAAGATTATGAGTGACTTTAATCTGAAGTGGGATGAAAAAGGCCTTATTCCTGCCATCGTTCAGGATTACAATACGAAAGAAGTACTTATGATGGCCTACATGAACGAAGATTCATTAAAAAAGACACTTGAAACTGGGAGAACATGTTTTTGGTCAAGAAGCAGAAAGAAGTTCTGGTTTAAGGGAGAATCATCTGGTAATGTACAAAAGGTAAAAGAAGTGAGGTATGACTGCGATGCAGATTCTATTCTAGTTCTAGTTGAGCAAATCGGTGCAGCATGTCACGAAGGATACCCAACATGTTACTTTAGAAAAATTGATGGAAAAATAATAGGTGAAAAGTCCTTTGAAGGTGGACTTTATGTTCTAGATGAACTTTACAAGTTAATAGAAAAAAGAAAGAAAGAGATGCCAAAGGATTCGTATACCACCAAATTACTTACCGATAAGAATCTCCTCCTTAAAAAAATCGGAGAAGAATCAAGTGAGGTAATTATATCTTATTCAGAGGAGAAAAAAAGAACCGTTGAAGAAGCCTCTGATCTTATCTATCACTTATTTGTTTTATTAGTTGAAAGAGATATTAAACTTGAATCAGTTTTAGAAGAATTGAAAAAGAGAAGGAAGTGAATACATGGATTTAGGAAAAAGATATGATTTTCATACCCATACAATATTTTCTGATGGCGAACTTATCCCATCAGAACTTGTGAGGCGTGCAGGGGCGTTAGATCACAAAGCAATTGCATTGACAGATCATGTCGATGCTTCAAATATAGAATTCATTGTCCCAAACCTTGCACGAGTTTCTGAGGAACTGAATCAATACTGGGATATAAATGTAATTCCAGGTGTTGAGATTACACATGTACCTCCCGAGACAATTAAAAAACTAGCAGTCAAGGCAAAAAAACTTGGCGCAAAAATAGTTGTTGTCCATGGGGAGACTCCAGTTGAACCTGTCATGCCAGGTACAAACAGAAGCGCAATTGAGAGCGGTGAAGTTGATATACTTGCACATCCAGGAATAATTGATGAAAAAGATGCAAAGCTTGCAAACAAATCAGATATATTTCTTGAAATAACTGCAAGAGGTGGTCACAACATTGGAAATGGAAGAGTTGCTTCATTAGGTGAAAACTTCATTTTAGATACAGATACACACTCGCCAAGTAATCTAATCACCCAGGAATTTGCATATCGTGTCGCTTTGGGTGCAGGACTTAAGGAAGAATCTGCTATAAATGTGATTAAGGAAAATCCAAAAATATTACTCGAAAAGATTTTATAAAAAATAAATTAGGCAAATATTTGCCTACACTTTTTCTTTTTTAAGGTTCATAGAGTTATCAATTGCTGTATTTTTGATTAATGAGTTTTCTGCTGATTATTATACACTGCAAAACTTTTATAAGTAATTTTTTTTAATTTAAAATTATGGACATAGGGCAGTTTGTCATCAAGATTGTAGAAGCCATACTTTCTTTCAGTGAGTTTCTAGCAGAAGAGATATCTGCTCTAACTAATGGTTTTCTCCCAGAAGGGGCAGTGAACGAAGTAGGAATACTCATCCTTCTAGTTTTATTGAGGCTGGGATTTGACTACGCCAAGAAGATATTGGAAATATTAATTGTAATCTTTATTGTATATATAGTAATCCAACTTCTGCCTTCTATTATTAATTCGATAGGGTAGCGTTAAGAAAAATGCAACGTAAGATTTTTATTGAAACTTATGGCTGCACCCAAAACAAGGGAGACAGCGAGATAATTAAATATCTCTTGAAAGATTTTCTTGTAGAATCAATCGAAGATGCAGATACCGTTATTGTTAATACTTGTGGGGTTAAAGGTCAAACTGAAAAGAAGATTCGTCTAAGAATTTCTTCGTTACTTGAAAATAAAAGAGTCATTATATCAGGATGTTTACCAAAAATTAATCTTGAGGCAATTGATGAAAGAGTTTCGGGAATTATTGGAACAAATGATTTAGATCGTATCGCTGAAGTCGTCCTTTCTGACAAAAAAATGACTTTTATTTCAGAGGATAACAGAAGACTTGGTTCAAAGACTTCTTTTAAAAAAATTAGAGATGATTCTGCATCTGCTATTGTTCAGATATCAGAAGGTTGTGCGGGCAGGTGTAGTTTTTGCTGTACAAGATTCGCAAGAGGCAATGTGCACAGCTTTCCAATTGAAGAAATAGTAAGAGAGGTAAATGAAGCACTCTCAGAAGGATATAGAGAGATCTTATTTACCTCACAGGACACAGCTGCATACGGCTTGGACACAGGAGAAACTCTTACATCCCTCCTAAAAAAGACATTTGAGATACATGAAAAATTTATGTTAAGACTCGGAATGGCAAATCCAAATCATATAAAAATTTTCGAAAATGAATTGGTCGAGTTATATAAGAATCCGCACATGTATAGATTTTTACACATACCTGTTCAGTCAGGAGATGATAAAGTTCTTTTAGATATGAATAGAGGCCATACAATCAAAGAATTTTTAGAGACTGTCTCACTTTTTAGAAACAACATAAAAGACCTCTATTTGTGCACGGACATCATTGTGGGGTTCCCAACAGAAGATGAGTCTGCCTTTGAAAATACTTACAAGCTCATCGAAAAGATAAGGCCAGATAAGATTAATCTAACTCGTTTTTCACCTAGACCAGGAACAGATTCATCTAAAATGAAACAGATACCAACATGGATTGTTAAGGAGAGATCCAGAAGATTGAATCTTCTACGGAAAAAGATTTCTTCTGAAATAAATAGATCTTATATTGGGAGAAGCTTTGAAGCATTAGTAACGGAGAAAAATAGGGATGGCACGTTAACAGGAAGAATATATAACAACAAACCTGTTATTTTAGAGAATACTGTAGTTGGGAAGTTCGTAGAAGTTGATATCGAAGATGCAACTTCCACATATCTTATTGGAAGAAGGTGATTTATTGGATTTGAGGGAAATACAGAAGAAAGATAAAGTATTTTGTGAAGAGCGTGGATGGGATAAATTTCCTCCATCACTAGTTTTAATTCATCTTTATGAGGAGCTATCTGAAGTTGGAGAATATATCCTATATAAAGACGGATATAAAAAAAGTGGACTGGGAAATGATAAAGATGCAGGCTATGAAAATCTAAATAGAGAATTTGGCCAGATATTATCCTTATTAATGCAGCTTGCAAATTCTTTTGATATTGATTTAGAATCTTCCTTTTTGTCAGAATTTGAAATTATGCAAAAAAGATTTGGGAAGGAAGAATGGAAGAAATACACAGATAAGATTGTTTAGGGGGGTTTTTCAACCCCCCTGGAGGGAAAATGGAGGAAAAAGATGAGCAACACCATTAATCAATCTTTAATAATGGCGCTCATAATTATATACTATTATTGTTACACTAATATATAAAGCTTTCGGTAATATTGTTTAACAATACTATAATATTGATTATCATGAATGTTTTACTGTCTTTGGGATCGGCTGTAAAAATCGGCTTTAAAAAGGGTACACCTCTAGTAGATCAAAGAACCTGTTATTTGATGATGGAGGGGCAATGTAACGCAGGATGTTGTTTCTGCATTAGGTCAAGGGAAGAATCAAAACTTTCTAGATTGCCATGGTATCCTTTTGATTTGGAAAAGGCCATCCCACATATAGAATCTAATTTCGAACGAGTCTGCATCCAAAGTGTTAATCATGATAAATTCATCTTTGAGATAAAAGAAATAGTGTCCAAATTCTCAAAAAAACTTCCAATTTCTGTATCGCTCTCATTAAAAGATTATGAAGGAATTGAAAATTTATATGGTTATGTAGATAAAATTGGGATTGGCCTTGATTGTGCAAGAAAAGAATCCTTCAAAGAAACGAAGCCATATTACAGTTGGGAAAAAACTTGGAAAGGTATTAGGTCATCTTCAGAAATATTTGGAAAATTTAATGTAATATGTCATTTGATTGCAGGCCTTGGTGAATCAGAAGAGGATATGGTGGGAGCATTCCAAAGACTTTATGATCTTAGGGTCTATCCGTCTTTATTTGCATTTACTCCAATTAAAGGAACATATTATGAAAATTTATCTCCGCCCGACATCTCGAGTTACAGGAAACTTCAATTAGCCCATTATTTAATTACTTCAGAAATCAAAAGACTAGAAGATTTTTCATTTGATGAGGGAAAAGTAGTATATGAAAAAGAAGATTTATTCCATTTAAGGAACGAGATTTTTATCACAAGAGGATGCCCATCTTGTGATAGACCCTTTTATAATGAATCGCCTAAAGGTACCATCTACAATTTCCCAGATATTAAAATGGTTTCATTATCTACAATGAAAAATGAAATTTCGAACCATAAGATTTATTAAATATTTAAGTGATAAAAATCTGTGATATTATGGACGATACATTTAATCTAGAAGTTAAGATACCTGACTTCGTGAAACTGCTAGGTGAGGACGGAAAAAATCAGATTTTAGAAGAAGTAAAGAAAAGAGTTGACAAGGACGTCACTAACACTGTTGTTAAAGCTGCTAGAGAGATAATGGCGGAAAAATTAGGTCTTGATACTAGAGAAAGTCCTTTTGGGCCAGTACATGCAAAAAAACAAGCTGCTCCAGTTGAAGAAGATGAACCAACATCTGATTTAAACTGTCCAAGCTGTCAAAAGCCACTTGAACCCGGTGTCAAGTTTTGCAGATTCTGTGGGCAAAAACTAGCTTAATCTCTACTGATAATAACTGCTTTTTTTATCTTTTCATAACTTACTTTTGTTTCTATACAACCATCTTTTTCGAGATTAATGCCCCTTCCAGGTATCTTAAGATACTCTAATACTAGACTTGCTTCCCTAAGTTCAATATGGCATCCAACGCCAATTATTGCCTTAGGACGGGCAAGTTTAATTACCTTCTTGACAAATGAACCACCAGGAACAATGAAAACTTTAATGTTATTCTCATTACAAAAACTAATAAGGCCGCCTATCCCGCACTTTTTACAGTTTATGCATTGGAAACCTTTCATTGAATCAAGTATTGCAGGACAATCTCTTTTTCTAAGACACTGAGGGAGAAGGAGTATCCTATCCTCAAATGAAATCTTAGAAAGTGCATTGTAATTAATAAAATTTCTCATATCGTTTGAGATCATATCAATGTAGCCTTTTTTGAAACCTATTTTTTCACTTAGTATCTTTAAGGGATAGTAAAGAAAATCAAGAACAAATAATACAAATCCGGGGAACAAAACCTTCTTTGTTTTAAAAGAATATGAAATTAGCAATATGGCAATAGATAGCAGTAATACTACAATCAAGAAAAAAACTGTTAGTATCATTCCAAGAGTTTCAAATACGCCTATCATTAGTGTACCTCAAATAAAATCTCTTTTACAAGTTCCATATCAACATCAGTTTCTATACACCCAGTTTTCTCTAAAAGTACGCCATATTCGGGTATTCTTTTTGTAGATAATATTCTCATCATTTCATTTAACTCAACGTGGCATGCCACTAACAAAACTGATGAGTTGGGATGTCTTTTCAAAACTCTTTTTACAAAAGACCCACCTGGGGCAATAAATATCTTGATAGAATTGCTGTCGCATATCTCTTTAAATTTGCCTATCTTACATTTTCCACATTTGGTACATTTAACACCGACTTCTGGGCTAACTTGCGCTTTACATTCCATAGACCTTAAGCAGTATGGAAAAACAACTACCCTATCTTTCATTTTTGAAGAAAAATATTCATTTCTCAAAATTTTATTTCGGATATCAATCTCTATTCTATCAACTACACTCTCATCAAGATTTATGGATACTACTAATCGTTTAAGTGGGTAGTAGAGCGTATCCAAAAGAAACAGAGTTGTTCTGGGGAATATTATCTTTTTCTTTTTTACTATACTGTAAATTAGAATCGTGGCCATTAAAAGAAGTATTCCTAAAATAACAATGATTATCACGAATACAACGCCCAGGACAGAAAAAAAACTTGAAAGTTCAGTCATTGTAGGAAACTAAAAAAAATATATTTAAAAATATAATTGTATTACATCATCTTTTTGAAAATTTCAGGCTTTAGGAGGTATATCAAAAGACCGATAAGTCCTATACCTAGGATGGCCAATATTCCAAGGACGACTATTATGGAAGTCTTTCCTATTGAGACGCTATCTATGGCTTGGATCTTTGAGTCAATAAGTCTTACTTTATCTTGGTCACCGAGTTCGGCGTAAAGATTTTTTGATTTGATATAATTTTCTCTAGCTTTTTTGTAGTCACCTGTTAAATAACTATCTTCGGCTAACTTGAAATAACCCGCCGCTTCTTCTAATCTTACATCGTCTCCTATTGACACAAGCATTGATTTGAAAGTATTTGCATCTTCATCTGTGGGGGATATCTCAAGGGCAATGTTTATTGCTTCAATGGCTTCCTGGTAGTTCCCAAGATTATATTCTGATCTTGCCATTCCATACCATGCCCCAAATACTTTGTTATTTAATCCATTAGCAATCTTATATGTGGACAAAGCTTCGTCATATCTTCCAAGAGATAGAAGTATATCTCCCTTTAAGATGAGTGCGTCTATTCTTTCTTCGTATCCCGGGTCTCTATCGATAGTATTGTTTATTTCAGTTAAGGCATCTGAATATCTTCTTTTGTTCCACAACGATTTTGCTTTGATAAAGTAAGGTTCGTACTTTGACGAGTCAAGGGATATAGCGTTGTCGCTAGTTTTTATTGCATCGTCATAATTATTATCTTTAAGATAAGCTTCTGCAGCTAAAACTAGTTCGGAGTAAGACAATTCGACTTCTTCAGGAGGTGAAACAGCTCCACCTTCGGATAAATAGTCAAATATGTTTGATATAAATCGTAAGTGGTCATACTTAGTTATCATGTTATCTTCAAGAAAAGTTGAGGATCCGATTGCTACTACTTTTCCGCTCAAAACATTTGACCTGGCCGCAACAACTAACTCTGTTCCAGAGATAGGATTTAAAGGATCTTTAGGGGGGGTGCCGGATTTATCTGGGTCACTTAAATAAGGTCTGCTAAGGCTTTGAGGAGATCCCTTCATCAATGATTTTGAGTTTTGGGATATAGTTAAGGAGCAAGGCAATTTCATAGCGACCTTAAATACATCCTTTGTTATTGGATCGTCAACCATATTGACAATAATGACATTTGTGGCATCATTGTCATAATAGTTTTGCGTGTCAGTAACTAGATCATCATTAAATGTAATGCCCATGTTAATAGTAAGTTGATTTAACACTTCTCTAGTTTTTTTGATATCAAGTGAGCTGCCACCCCTACCAACAAGTAAAAGACTACCCCCCTCTTTCACAAATTTCTCAATAGCAAATATCTCTTGGGGAGTAAAATTTGATTTAGGAACAATAATAAGAAGGATATCATAATTTTTTAGAGTATTCTCTGTAATTGGAACTTTATTTTCAGTTAATGTGAACCCTTTACTAGTAAGCTGGCCAATGAACATGTTGTAGCCAGCTGTAAAGTTTATTGGCTCATCATGAGCCACATCAATTAGAATTCTTTTTTTTGACTGTGCGTTAACATTAAGTGGGAAACTCAAAACTAGTAACACTATTATACTCAAAACAACTATTTTTTTCATGCAGACACCCTTAGACAGCATGATTTACTAACATTTAAAAATATATTTGTTATTAGTTAATGCAGAGCATCTGCAACATATGAATTCTATCGAAAGCTTTAAATATCAACTATATTTATTCTGGAATGGTACGGCGACCACAGCGGGAGTGATACACCTGGACTCATCCCGAACCCAGAAGTTAAGACTCTCTGCGTCGTGATTTGTACTGCCACTGGCGGGAACATCACAACGTCGCCGGCCTTTATATTCTTGGCTATATTATATTTTAGCCGACTGATGAAAAACTATATGTTTGGAGGAATGAGGTGTTTTAATGGCAGTTTATGTTAAATTTAAAGTCCCTGAAGAGTTAGCAAACAAATCCTACGAATCTCTTGAGATGGTAAGGGACACAGGAAAATTAAAGAAAGGTGCAAACGAAACAACAAAGGCTGTTGAAAGAGGTATTGCAAAGTTAGTATATCTTGCAGAGGACATAACCCCTGAAGAAATCATTGCACACATACCATTAATTTGCGATGAAAAGGAAATACCCTATATCTATGTTCCAAGAAAGGACGAACTTGGCGCAGCAATAGGTATTGACGTATCAACAGCAGCCGTTGCAGTAATAAAAGAAGGCAAGGCTAAGGATCTTATTGACGATATAATTGTCAAGATAAAAGAACTTAGAAAGTGATTCAATGGCCGAGATTGATAGAGGAATACCTGCAGAAGTTTTGGAGATTGTCGTTCGTACTGGCGTAACTGGTGATATATTTCAGGTAAGAGTCAAGGTACTTGAAGGAATGGACAAAGACAGAGTCATCACACGAAATCTACGAGGCCCGGTTAAAATTGGAGACATTATAGTTCTAAAGGAATCTGAGAGAGAAGCAAAGGAGATAAAGACGCCAAGGTGAGACCATGCCAAGAAAAGTTAGCTGCTCTTTTTGTGGGGACCCAATTGCTCCTGGAACAGGCCTTATGTTCGTGAGAAAAGATGGAGTCATCTATAACTTTTGTACTCGAAAGTGCGAAAAGAATATGATTGGCCTACATAGAAAGCCAAGAAAAATCAAATGGACCGAAGAGTACAGAAAAGAAAAGGCCCTTAGAACTAAAAAATAACTTTATTATATATTTTTTTAATTGGTGTTTAGCATGAGCGAAAGAACTTTAATTATTTTAAAACCTGATACTATATTGAGATCAAACATTGGAAATGTTTTGTCCAGAATTGAAGCAAAAGGCTTGAAAATATCAGCATTAAAAATGGAATCAATTTCTAAAGAAAAAGCTGGAACGCATTACGCAGAGCACAAGGGAAAGCCATTCTATGACAGTCTTATCAGCTACATTACTTCTTGCCCAGTTGTTCTTGGAGTAATTGAGGGAGAAGACGCTATAACAGTAATCAGAACACTATGTGGCGCAACAGATCCTCACAAAGCTGCCCCAGGTAGCATAAGGGGAGACTTTGGGTATAAGAAAGGAAATGATATATTCAATGTAATTCATGCTTCAGATTCTCCTGAAAGCGCAAAGAGAGAAATCTCATTATTTTTCAAAGATCAAGAAGTTTTTGATTATAATAAATAAATTAATCGTTGTTTAAATGATAAGACAGCCAATTATCTCAGTTTTGGGACATGTAGACCACGGAAAAACATCTCTTTTAGATTATATTAGAGGTACGGCCGTTGTTTCAAGAGAGGCGGGGGGTATAACACAGCACATAGGCGCTACAGAAGTTCCAATTGAAACTGTTAGAATTATTTGTGGAAAAGATTTTGACAAATGGGGTATTAAACTACTTGGATTACTATTTATCGATACCCCGGGTCACAAAGCCTTCACTAACTTGAGGTCAAGAGGAGGATCACTTTCTGATTTGGCTGTTTTGATAGTAGATATAAATGAGGGATTGCAGCCCCAGACACTTGAAAGTATTAATATTCTTAAAAATTATAAGACGCCATTTGTAATGGCCTTGAATAAGATTGATAGGATTAATGGATTTAAAATTATTCAAAAAGCTTCCTTTGGTAACGTTATATCTCAACAGAATGAGAATGTCAAATCATTACTTGATCAGAAAATATGGGATTTCCAAGCAAAGATGTACGAACAAGGATTTGATTGTGACGTATACAATAAGATACCGGACTATACTCAAAAAATTGCAATGGTACCCATATCGGCTAAAACAGGTATGGGAGTTCCAGATCTCCTTCTCCTTATAGCAGGACTTTCTCAGAAATTTTTGAAAAATAAACTTGAAATCGATGAAAATGATCCAGGTAAAGGTACAATATTAGAAGTCAAGGAAGAAAAAGGACTTGGCATGACTCTCGATGTTATAATCTATGACGGAGTCATTAAGAAAAAGGACAACATTGTTTTTGGTGGAAAAGACGGTGTATATGCGACGAGCGTAAGAGCTTTACTTAAACCAAAACCACTTGATGAAATTAGAGATCCAAGGAAGAAGTTTGATTCAGTTGAATCTCAGTATGCTGCAGCAGGAATAAAGATTTCTGCACCTGATCTAGAGAAAGCTTTAGCAGGTTCTCCACTATATGTGGCAAAAAATATTGATAAGACTAAGAAGGAAATCTCAAAGGAAATTAAATCAATTAAAATTGAAAATAATAGTTCTGGCGTTGTTATAAAGACCGATACACTTGGAAGCTTAGAAGCAATAGTCATGGAATTAAGGGAACTAGGGATCAATATACGAAGGGCAGATATTGGCGATATAACAAAACAGGACATTATCGAGGCAAAATCTGTAAAAATTGAAGATAAGGTATCATCAGTAGTTTTTGCATTTAACTCTAGGGTATTACCAGATGCCAAAGAAGTTGCTACCAAAGAGGATATTAAAGTATTTGAAAGTGACATTATCTACAAATTAATTGAAGATTACGAGGATTGGAAGAAAGCAGAACTTGAAAAGGAAAAGAAACAGAAATTCGAAGGTATTACAAGACCTGGGAAGATAGAGATTATGCACCACCATGTTTTTAGAGTTACTAAACCAGCAATAGTTGGAGTCAGGGTGTTACGTGGAAGAATAAAAACTGATATATCTCTACTGAAGGAAGATGGCAAGAATATTGGGACTGTAAAGACTTTAAAAGATAAAAACGATTTCTTAAAGGAAGCATTACAAGGAAAAGAAGTTGCATGTGCAATTGATGGACCAACAGTTGGAAGGCAGATAAAGGAAGGGGATATACTATACGTTAATATACCGCTCCCAGAATATAAAAAATTGAAGTTTGAGATTTATAATGAACTAACAGAGGACGAAAAGGAAGTGCTTGAAGAATTTATCACTATAAAAAGAAAGGAGGACTCTCTTTGGGGCATATAATTGTATTACCAAAAGATTTAAATATGATTCTAAGTTATAAAAATTTGTTAACTTCTTATTATTTAAGTAATTATTTTGAGGTGATTTAGTGAAAGATGTTAAAAAAGGTACTACTACAGTAGCTATTGTATGTAAGGATGCTGTGGTACTAGCAACAGATAGAAGAGCTTCAATGGGTTATTTAGTAGCCCACAAGAATGTAAAAAAAGTGTATAAGATTGATGATTACATTGGCGCAACAGTAGCAGGCAGCGTTGGAGATATTCAAAGTTTAATTGGTTCTCTTAAGGCCGAAGTAAATCTATACAAGATGAAAAATGGTGCAAAGATGTCTACTAGGTCACTTGCAACATTGACTTCGCATATACTACACGGTCAGAGGTACTATCCTTTAATCGCATGGCTTGTTGTAGCAGGTTTTGACGAGAAACCAGTTGCATATTCAATTGACCCCATTGGGGGCGTCAATGAAGATAAGGCTATTTCAACAGGTTCAGGGTCACTTGTGGCATATGGTGTCTTAGAGTCCATGTATAAGGAAGATATGGATTGGGAAGAAGGTGCATCTGTTGCAATTAAGGCCATTAAGGCTGCAATAGAGCGAGACCTTGCCACTGGCAATGGAATTACAATGGCCGTAATTGATAAAGACGGCTACAGAGAACTTTCTGATGATGAAATCATTGGATTAATGAATCAGAATTAATTTTCTATTTTTATTTTAACTATTATTAAAATATAATTTTTAAAAAATTAGGTGAGTTCTTGTCTTCAGAGGAGATACTTAAAGAAATTAAAAACGTTGTAACGGAAAATATACCTCCAGGTGCAGTCATTACAAATATTGACTTCGAAGGTCCAGAGGTCGTTATATACACCAGAAATCCCGGGATGCTAGTTGACGACGGTGAAATAGTAAAAGAGCTAGCGAAGAACTTGAGAAAAAGGATCATTGTAAAGCCTGATTCTGCAGTTCTTACTACAGAAGAGGACGCTGTAAACAAAATTAAGAATATAGTCCCAGACGAGTCTGAGATAACTGATATAACATTTGATCCTTCTGCATCAGAGGTAATAATTGAAGCAAAGAAGCCAGGACTTGTCATTGGTAAATCAGGACAAACATTGAGAGACATAACACGAGTTGTAAGATGGGCCCCCATCGTAAGAAGAAGTCCTCCTTTGCAGTCAGATACCATAAAGGCAGTCAGGGCCACACTTCAAAAAGAGGCAGACGAGAGAAAAGCTATATTGAAGAGAATAGGCCACAGGATTTATAGGTCTCAGGATGTACGCTCTGAATGGATTAGAGTTTCTTTTCTTGGAGGCTTCAGGGAAGTAGGCAGGTCGTGTATTTTACTTCAGACTCCAGAATCCAAAGTTTTGCTGGATTGTGGGGTGAATGTAGCAACAAATGACCCTAAAATTTCATACCCGCACTTAGATGCCCCTGAATTTAAATACCTCTTGGGTGCAAAAGAACTTGATGCAGTAATAATAAGTCATGCACATCTTGATCATTGTGGTTTTGTTCCCTATTTGTATAAATATGGTTACGAAGGTCCCGTGTACTGCACACCACCAACAAGAGACCTAATGACCATGCTACAGCTAGATTATATAGATATAGCATTCAAAGAAAATCACCCGTCACCTTACTCAAAAAAAGATGTAAAAAGCGTAATACACCATACAATCCCTGTCGATTACAAAGAAGTAAGAGATATTTCTCCAGATATTAGGCTAACATTCCATAATTCTGGCCATATACTAGGTTCAGCTATGGTACATCTCCACATTGGAAATGGACTTCATAATATAGTATACACAGGCGACTTTAACTTTGACACATCCAGGCTTTTAGAAAAAGCCAGCTTTAAGTTCCCACGTCTTGAATCATTGATAATTGAATCAACATACGGTGGATCCCATGATATGCAGATGCCCAGAGGAGAAGCAGAAAAAAATCTATTGAAAATTATCTATGATACCACATCACAGGGTGGAAAAGTCTTAATCCCAGTTCTTTCAGTTGGAAGGTCTCAGGAAATTATGCTTGTCTTAGAAGAGCTTATGGAAGGGGGAGCTTTAGAAAAGATGCCAGTTTATCTTGATGGAATGATCTGGGAAGCAACTGCTATTCACACAGCTTATCCAGAATATCTCTCAAAAGATATAAGGGAAATGATATTTCATCAGGGTAAGAATCCATTTCTATCTGAAACTTTCGAAAACGTGAAAACTAATGATAGAAGAAAGAGTATTATCGAAGGACCGCCTTGTATTATCCTTGCAACTAGTGGTATGCTCGTCGGTGGACCATCAGTTGAATATTTCAAGGCACTAGCAGATGACGTTAGGAACTCAATAATATTTGTAAGTTATCAGGGCGAAGGTTCTCTTGGAAGAAAGGTCCAGAAAGGCATGACAGAACTTCCACTTATGGGATCAAATGGTAAGAATGATATGATCCACATCAGGATGAAGGTTTACACAGTCGATGGTTTCTCAGGCCACTCAGATAGAAACGAGCTAATGGAATTTATAAAGAGATTAAATCCAAAACCAGAGAGGATAATAACGGGCCATGGAGATCCTGCAAAATGCACCGACTTTGCAAGTACAATTTATAGAAAGTTTAGAATAGAGACTAAAGCACCATCAAATCTTGAGACAATAAGATTGAGTTAGGTTGGCACATGGAATTTTGTTATGCGGTATATCGTCATGAACATGAGCAAATTGTCGCAGTATGTGATGAAGATACTATTGGTAAAACCTTCTATTGCAATGAAAAGGGGATAAAAATAGAAATAAAAAAATCTTTTTATGGAATGAATAAAGGTCAAAAAGAAGAAGTATTACTCCTTATGAAGAATGCGACAATCCTTAATCTTGTTGGTAAAGAGATAATTGAAATTGCTTTAGAAGAAGGGCTCATCAGCAAAGAATGTGTTTTAGCGATAGGGGATACATTGCATGCACAGAGGACTAAATTGTAATTAGATATTTATAAAAAGGAATTTAAACAATATCTTTTCTATTTATACTTATGGAAAGATGCTTTATTTGTGGTAAGGAGGGGCCTCTTACAGATGATAGGTGTAGGGAGTGTTATCTACGAGAGTCTTTTCATTTTTCTGTTCCTGCAAAGTTAAAAGTGCCTTACTGCAAAAGCTGTAATTCTTATTATACAAGCAGGTGGAAAACTCTTGAAGATAAAAGTTCCTTCATAAATGAAATCTTGAAGAATAATGTTTCTTCAAATCGAGATATCGACTTTGTTACAGAATTTTCTAAGACAAAAAAAGAGATCCAGACAAAAGTTGATTTAATTGAAGAAGGCAATATTTCTAAAATAAGACTTACTATAAGGCCTTTTGATGAGGATCCGTCATTTGACATAGAAGCTTCAACTGAAATACAACTATCTGGCGAGCAATGCCAGAGATGCTCAAGATTCTATGGCGGATATTACGAAGCAATACTCCAGATAAGAAACGATGAGAAAAAAATTGAGCTAGAAAGAGCAAATGAAATAATGGAAATTATAGATGACCTTTCAGACAAACTTATATCAAAAGACAGAATGGCATTTATAGCAAGGGTTGAAGAGCTAAAAGAAGGAATCGATATATACATGGGATCTTTATCTGCAGCAAGAAAGATTGCAAATGAGCTAATCAAGAGATTCAGTGGGGCTGTGAGCGAATCACATAAACTTATGGGGCTTGATAAGGATTCTGGGAAAAAGATTTACAGGACTACCGTCTCTGTGCGATTAAAGAATCTGACACAAAGGTATGCATATTATCGTGGCCATTTATTTTTATTTGATATTGCTGGTGAGAACTTTAAACTGACTTCTCTTGAGGATGGTAGTTTAATTAGTATCAAAGCAAAAGAGTTTGAAAAGGAACTCAAAAAAGAGACGATAAGGATAATCGATAAAGACTTGCTTGACATAATAGATCTTTCAGTAACAGAAATCACTCCTGAAAGATATCAGATGATGAAACTTTCCGGGGACTATGAAGCCTTTTATGTCCAAAAAGAGCAAGTTCATCTAAAAAGAGAATTAAAAACAGGCGATAGCGTCAAAGCTGCAGTCATAGATAACAAGATAATTATTATTGAACAAGAAAGTATTATTTAGAACAATTAAGGTATAAAAAGTTTCAACTTGGTCATTATTCTTTTAAGCAAAATTTATACCTCATGCACGGCGATTCTAATGGTAAAAGATAAAGTTGTTTTGGCTTATTCTGGTGGTCTTGATACCAGTGTCATCCTGACTTGGTTGATAGATGAAGGATATGATGTCATATGTTTCATAGCAGATGTTGGGCAGGATGAAGATCTCAAGGCTGCTAAAGAAAAGGCCATAAAATGTGGAGCAACGAAGGTCTATGTTGAAGATTTGAGGGCGGAGTTTGTCACAGACTTCATCTTCCAAGCATTAAAAGGAAATGCAATGTATGAGAACCGGTATCTTTTAGGTACGTCACTTGCAAGACCCTTAATCGCAAAGAAACAGATCGAAATTGCTCAAAAAGAAAAAGCAAAATACGTTGCACATGGAGCAACAGGAAAAGGAAACGATCAGGTTAGATTCGAACTAACTTATTATGCATTGAATCCAGCTATTCATGTAATAGCACCTTGGAAGATTCCAAAGTATTTGCAACAATTCCAGGGAAGAAGTGACTTGATAAAATACGCTGAAACAAAAGGCATACCGATAAAGGCCTCAGTTTCAAAGCCTTACAGCGAAGATGGTAATTTAATGCACCTAAGTCATGAAGCCGGGATTTTAGAAGATACAATGCTTACGCCAACAGAAGACATGTTTGAGATAACAAAATCACCAATGGACGCTCCAAATAAACAAACAGTAATAGAGATAGACTTCAAGAATGGCCTCCCAGTGAAGGTCACAAACAAAAATGATGGAACTGTAAAAACTAAACCTTTAGAGCTTTTCTTATACTTAAACGAGCTTGCAAAAGAAAACGGTGTCGGGAGAATAGACATCGTTGAGAACAGGTTTGTCGGTATAAAGAGCAGAGGAGTTTATGAAACTCCCGGTGCCACAATACTATGGGCGGCCCACAGGGATATTGAAGGAATAGCAATGGACAGGGAAGTCATGCATATAAAACAGACTTTAGAACCTAAGTTTGCAGAACTAATATACAATGGATTCTGGTACTCTCCTGAGATGGACTTTTTAATGGCAGCATTTAACAAAAGTCAAGAGTTTATTGATGGGAAAGTCGTAATAGGCTTATACAAGGGCAATGTAATGATGCTTGGAAGAGAGTCTCCCACATCACTATATAACAAAGAACTATCAAGCATGGATGTTGAGGGTGGATTCGATCAGACCGATTCTAAGGGATTCATAAGAATAAACGCTATTAGGCTAAAAGCACACAAAGTAATTTTGAACAAGAAAACACTTGGACTAAAATAATTTTTTATTTTTTTATAATTTCATTCCTTCTTCAATAGCCATAAGCCAGTTCATGAAAGTATTGAAGGAGCCTCTTAATGCGGGCATGTCGTCTGATTCTATTGTAATTTTTAGAGTATCGCCTTTTGTTTTAATCTCTGATCTAGTCTTGTAAAAAGGTGAGCTATTCTCTTCGATTCTTAGGAGCCTTTCTATATCCTTTGCTTTTTTATGGAGGTAAATAATTTCAATCTTGGCATCCTTCATAACTTAATATAATCTAAAATCCTTAAAAGGTTTCTTTCACAGATAGTAACATCAGCTTTCTTTTTTACTTCTTCATCTTTTGGATCAAATGCAATTGATAAACCTGATAAATTAAACATCGGGATGTCATATTTTGAATCCCCAATTGAAACTATCTCTTCTTTTTTAAAGTTATTTTTCTCCATAATCTTGTTAATTACGATATCCTTCCTTAATAGGTCAACTCGCCAGAAATCCTCTCCTGTGAGATATCCTTTTTCATTATACTGAAATCCATTGGCCCAAATATCATGTATGCCCAATTCCCTTCCTGCATTTTGGGCTAACAAATCAATACCTGCAGAAATAATAAAAAGTTTTAATTCACTTTCCTTTAAGATTTGAATGCATTCTCTAGCCCCATCAATAAAAACATAATTCTTAAGGGCATTCTCAACTTCGCTTTTGTGAGGGAGGCGCCCATTTCTTTTCCACAAAGAAACGTCTTCCCTTATCCATTGGCCATAGTCTATTTCTTCCGAAAAATATCGGCTCATATTTTCCTTCCTCTTTTCCTCATCTGCACCGAAATATTCATGGAGCCTTTCCCACGAGGAATGGGATTCAATAAGCACCCCGTCTAGATCAAAGACTATAGCACCGACCATATATTAAAAAAATAATCATCTTATTTAAAACTTTAGAAAATCTTTTATTGTGGCGTAATATTTGACAGTTGTGAAACTCATCGTCTATAATCTAGGCCAGGACAACCCTAAGAAATGCACCGCCCACAGGCTACTAAAATTCGGAGAAGTCACATTTGTAAAAAACATAAAGAGTTTACCAAATAATTGTATCCTCTTAAATCCCTTCTCAAGGGAAGTACTATCTCCTGAGGATGTTAAATTCTCAAAGAATGGGATCGTGGCGCTTGACTGTTCCTGGGTGGATGCAGAGAGAAGCTTTGATAAGATAAAATCAAGAGTACAGGGAAGGATTCTGCCATTTTTAGTTCCTTCAAATCCAGTAAACTATGGTAAACCTGGAAAACTATCTACGGCCGAAGCGTTCTCAGGGGCATTATATATATTAGGGGAGACAGAACAGGCCAGAAAGGTCCTATCAACCTTTAATTGGGGGGAAGAGTTTTTTAAAATTAATAAGGAATTACTAGAAGGCTATTCAAAATCTAAGGATGGAGAAGAAGTTTTAGATTTCCAAGAGAAATATTTAAAAGGGATTAAGAACAGAAAAAGTTCTATAGGGGAGATGTAATGAAGAACGAGTTAGCAGAAAAGAGACTTTTTCATGTAAAAATTTGCATGAAATGTAACGCGAGAAATCCATGGAAAGCTGAAAGTTGCAGAAAGTGTGGATACGCAGGATTGAGAGGAAAAGCAAAAGAATCAAGAGTATAAAATAGGCATTAAATCTTTTATTCCATCAACTTTTTTATCTCCTATTTTTATCCCTATGAACTGGCATCCAGCACCTTTAGCTGCAGCCATATCAGATTTTGTATCTCCTACAAATAACACATTATTAATTGGGACTTTTAGAATTTCTGATGCTTTTAGAAGCATGTCTGGGTGTGGTTTTGGTCGCTTTACATCATCAAGACACATCACAATCTCAAAATATTTGTAAAGATCGAAATAATTAAAAGTTTTATCCAGATTTATTCTCGGTGTATTAGTTGCAACTCCTAGTTTGAATTCTTTCAAGGAAGATAAAGTTTCATGAACTTGTTCACATAGCTTGATTAAATGAACATTATTTCTTTGATTTCTAAGCGCAGCTTCAACTGCATCATTTCCAAGACCATATCTCTTTAGATCTTCTTCAACTGAAGGGCCCCAGAATATCTTTCTGTAAGTCTGCCGATCTACTGTATCCTTTCCAAATTCAACTAAAGTCTGATTAAAAGATGTAAACCAGCTTTCAAAAGAGTCAAGTAGAACGCCGTCAACATCGAAAACAATAGCTTTTATATCCATGAAACTAAGGTCAAGAGTCGTTATTTAAGTTTTTTTATAGTAAATTATTTAAAATTTGAAATTCATAGTTATTATTTGAATTATGATTTATTATTGTAAAACAGAAGGAGAGAATAAATGAAGTTTGTAATATCTAGAATAACTAAAAGCAGTTCAAATCCTGAAGATTCTCCCTGCATTGGTGCACAATATGATCAAAAAAATAGATGTTGGACTAAAGATTTTCCAGATTTAAAAGAGCTTATGAGATTCTTTAGTAGATATGGCGATCTAATAATAAAAGAAAATGAACAGACTCAGATGGCCGAGATCGTTATATATGACGATTGGGAAGAAATAATGACAAAATTGAAGAGATAGATTATTTCTTTTCCAATATTTTAATCAGATGCCAACCAAACTGTGTCTTTACAGGCCCAACTACAGATCCAACGTTTCCTTCAAAGGCCGCCTTCTCAAATTCTTTTACCATCTTCTGTCTTGAGAAAAATCCTAGATCCCCTCCCTTTTTACCCGAGGGGCATTGGGAGAATTTCTTTGCAAGCTCTGAAAAATTATCTCCTCTGTTTACTTTTTCGAGAATTTCTTTGGCTAAAACTTCGGATTTGACTAATATATGTGCCGCATGTACTTCTTTTACCATAAATTTGATTTTTGAATACTATATAAAAGAGTAACTGTGATTATTATTTCTATCTTTCAGCAAGGTACACCCCAAAGATTACAAGTATTCCACCAAGCACTGTGAATATTGTAATTACCTCTCCAAGGAGAAACCAAGCCATTATTGCAGTAACAACTGGGACGAAGTATAAAAACATTGCAACATTGGAGGCTTTTTCACATTTCATTGATCTGTTCCAGCATATGTATGCGTATACTGAGCATAAAAGGGAGAGGTATAACACAGAGCCTACACCTACCAGTGTGACCTCACCAATGAAAGAAAATCTAGATTCAAATAATGCCATTGGAAACAAAAAAATAGTACCAAATAGAAATGATAATGAAGTCATCGCAAGCGGTGTTCTTTGTTCCATTGTCCTTTTTCCAGCAACTGAATATGCTGCCCAGAAAATACCCGTTAATATTATTAGGATATCTCCAATATTGATTTTCTGAAATCCTGAAAGTGAACCGTTGACTACAATTATGACTGCACCAATAAATGAAACAAATATTCCAAAAGCCGTCTTTTTGTTAAATGCTTCACCAAGAAACATCATAGCAAAGATTGCGATGAAAGGGACATTGAAATTTATCAGAATCGATGAGTTTATTGCAGATGTAAATTTTAAAGCGTATACTTGAATTGCATGTACTAGTGTTACACCAAGAAGGCCAAGAATCGAAAATTTAATAATTTCATTTTTATTAATTCTTAGGCTTTTGCTACCTTCAAGATAGTATGTAATTGCAACAATCACGGGGCAAGCAATAAGAAATCTAAAGAAAGCAAGAGAATAAGGAGGGATTTCTGTTAATCCCCACTTTATAGCAATCCATGATCCAGACCAAATTAGGACTAAAGCTAGTAACTCTAGGAATGTTTTTAATTTCATTGGGCATCTTTTTCCTTCTATTTTGCAAGTTTTGAGAGATGCTTTATTCTTTTAAGCATATTGGGGTGTGTACTCATTAGCTCCATTATGCTAGCAGAAGTACCTACTCTAACTCCACCATGCCTTACAGCTTCAAGTTCATGTCTGTCAATAGTGCCGCTCATGTCTCTGTCAACTTCAGTGAGCTCATTAAAATCGCCCATCGCCTTAGTTGGATCATTCATGAAGAACGCTTTGATTCCTTCTATTCTCTGTACTTCTCTTTTTGGTGTTTTTGCAGTACCGTATGTAAGTTTGTAAAGGGCGGATGCTAATTGATGCGGTTCATTTCCTAGTTCTGTGCTTCCTTTGTCTGCATAGTATTCCCTTATCCTTGACCCATACATCACTAATAGATTTGTGATAAAGTAGACAACTAATGCTATTATTCCAATCATAGCTGTTCCCCCGGCATTCCTGTCATTACTTGTACCAGTTCTTCCACTGTACATCGAAGACATATACATGTAATAGGCTATCATTGGAACAGCACTAAGTAAAGTAATTATTGCCATGTCACTATGCTTAACATGAGAAATTTCGTGCCCCACCACAGCCTTAAGTTCATCTTCTGAAAGTAAATTTGTAATACCTTCTGTAACACATACTCTTGCATCACCTTTTGATCTCCCAAATGCAAATGCGTTTGGCATCGGAGTTGGACATATTCCTACTTTAGGTGTTTTCTTTAGACCTGCTTTTCTAGCTTGCTCTTCAACCATTCTGTAAAGCTTTGGATTCTCTCCTTCAGTAATATATCTGACCTTCATTGATGATTCAACCATCTTTGGGCCAATCATATACTGTACAAACATCATTCCCAGTGCTAAAATAACTGAGTAATTAATAAAACTCTGGCCTGAATAACCAACGGCAGCCCCTACAAAAAGTAAAAAACCATATAGTATGGCAAACATTAATCCAATTAACATATACATTTTCATCTGAAGCCACATAGTATCTCCCAAGATTAAATAAGCTTACTATATATTTAAAGATTTCTTATAATGTTTTGAGAAAAAAAGATACCGCATTGATAATAAAATTGGTGCGACTGGCGGGATTCGAACCCGCGCTTGAAGCTTGGGAAGCTCCAGTCCTAACCACTAGACTACAGTCGCTTCAAGTACAAATCTGTAAATGCAAATTTATAAATTTATCTTTTCGAAAAGTCTCCCGATAATAAAACCAATTGCAGCGCATGTTTCAAGAGATATACCTTCACCAGTTATATCAAGGTGATGTGTTGTCATCTTTCTAATCTCTCTTGGAAGACCTCGCCTACCAAGCCCAATAAATAAAACAGAATCATCGCCTTCCCGAATATTCCTAGCTACGGTACCCAAATCACAACTCTTTTCTGGCTTTGAAGTCGTAGATATGAAAACACCTTTTAGCTTGTTAGGGTCATCAGTAGCTACCAGTTTACCGTGTTTGATAAGCTCTTCAATATACTTCCCACCATCTCCTATGGTGGTGTTCTCCTTTACCTCTTTCAAAAGAAACTCTTTGTAATCCTCTTTGAAGGGAAAATCAAAAAGACACAGGTCAAATCCAGTATAATAGCATAAGGGAGCCGCTCTTGCAATATTTCTAGAATGGATATCGTGCCATTTCAATTTATCATAAGTGTTTACAATACAGATTGTAACTTTTCCTTTAGGGCTTCTTTGTTGACTCACCTTTAACAACTCCTGTTGCGATAATATGGGATACTCTTAGAGGCTCTGGAATATTTGAGTGCATCGATGAAATCCTGATTAATTCTCTTGCATCTTCCTCTTGAATTCCTTTGAACTGAAAGAAAATATTTGAGTCCTCTTGGACTTTACCTTCATAGATCTTACCGGCTTTTTCTATAATCTCAAGTCTCTCTTCTTTATGATTCAGATTTGTAAGTGCCTTTTCTATAGAATTATGATCAGGCAATCTCCTCATAACAACTACAACGGGCAGGCCTGTATCTTGATTTAACTTTTCAATGTCCACAAGATTAAAACCTGCCAATGTGATACCTTTCAGCATAATAGCCCTTACATCTTTATAGCGGGCTTTAAGTACCATATTGGTAATTTTTTCTGTTGCATTAAGGCCGTCTCTTTCAATATGGGTGCTAACAACACCATCAATCCAAAAGCCACCTCTAAGTAATGCACCAACAACTAAAACGTCTTGATCATCCCTTGTAAAATTTGAGTCATCGATTCCAAGTATCCTTATCTCCTTCTTTATTCGCATCATCTCAGAATAGATGTAAGTATTAATATATTTAAGCCCTAGAAATAGTGGTCAATAAAATATGAGAATGCCTCCGCTATGGCCTTTCTCTCCTCATCAGGATCGTTTAAATCTTTCCCAATAAGTTTTTCAGAGAGTATGGCTACTGCCTCGTCAATATCAAATACTTTCTCAATATACCCTTTGCCAATCAAGGCCTCGACGAAGTCCCCCCTCATCTTCTTGTCACTTCTCCTTGGTGATTTTATTTTTGATTTTGCCAAAGCATCTGACAGAGCAATATTTGAGACTTTTTTACCAGTATATCTTCCTTGTACTTTTGATTTTGCAACGGAATATATAAAATTCACAACAGCATCGCCAAAGGCAGATAAATTTGAATCTTCTGAGATTTCTTCCATGGGAAATCTGCATTTATACTATTTATAAATCTTCAGCCAATAATAAAACTTATAATAAGTGAATTCTATAATATTATAGGAAAGTGATTTTTCATGTTTGATATCATTGTTTTAGCCAGTCTTAAGGAGAAAATTGATTACTGGAAGAAAGAGAAGTATTCAAAGGTCATAGCTAGATTTCCAGAAAGAAGAAAAGAATTTTCTACGTTGTCTGATATACCTGTTGATGTTCAATACACGCCTCTTGATATTATTGATTTTGATTATACAAAAGATCTTGGTAATGCCGGAGAGTATCCTTACACTAGAGGTGTACAACCAAATATGTTCAGAGGAAAACTCTGGACAATGAGGCAATACGCGGGATTCGGTTCTGCAGAGGAAACAAACAGGAGATACAAGTATCTTTTGTCAGAAGGGCAAACTGGGCTTTCAGTTGCATTTGACCTTCCTACTCAAATAGGCTATGATTCAGATAATGAGATGAGCTATGGTGAAGTTGGTAAGGTTGGAGTTGCCATCGATTCACTTGAGGACATGGAAACTCTTTTTGATGGAATTCCACTCGATAAAGTTTCTACTTCAATGACTATTAACTCAACAGCTGTAATACTCCTTGCGATGTATATTGCCGTTGGTGAGAAACAGGGAGTTGCACCTGATAAACTTAGAGGAACTATACAAAATGATATTCTAAAAGAATATGTAGCAAGAGGAACATATATCTTTCCACCAAAAGAATCGATGCGGATAATCACTGATATTTTTGAATACTGCACAAAAAATCTACCAGAATGGAATACTATTAGTATTAGTGGCTATCACATCAGGGAAGCTGGCGCAACTGCAGCTCAAGAAGTTGCATTTACACTTGCTGATGGAATTGCTTATGTTGAGGCTGCCATAAAAGCAGGATTGCAGATTGATGAATTTGGCAAAAGGCTATCGTTCTTTTTTAATTCGCATAACAACTTCATAGAGGAAATTGCTAAGTTTAGGGCCGCAAGAAGAATATGGGCAAGATTGATGAAGGAAAGATTTGACGCAAAAGACCCAAAAGCTATGATGCTTAGGTTTCACACCCAAACTGGAGGTAGTACACTCACAGCACAGCAACCTGAAAATAATATTATACGAGTTACCATGCAGGCATTAGCAGCTGTTCTTGGTGGAACACAATCCCTTCATACAAACTCAATGGATGAGGCACTTGCTCTGCCTTCAGAGAAAGCTGTTACAATTGCCCTTAGAACTCAACACATAATTGCGCATGAAACTGGAGTTGCAGATACAGTAGATCCATTTGCGGGCTCATACTATGTTGAATATCTAACAAATAAGATAGAAGAGGAAGTGAATAAGTACTTTGATAAGATTGACTCTCTTGGCGGAATGGTAAAATCTATCGAAGGAGGCTACGTGCAGAAAGAGATTCAAGACAGTGCTTACAAATATCAAAAAGCCATTGAAAAAAAGGATTTGATAGTTGTTGGTCTTAACAAATTTACTATGGAAGAAAAACTTCCTGAAGAACTTCTAAAGTTAAATCCTGAAGTAGAAAAGATTCAAATTAAAAAAATAAAAGAATTGAAAGCGAGAAGAGATAATGCCAAGGTTAAAATACTTTTGGAGAAAATTGAAGAGGCAGCAAGATGCGATAAAAATCTCGTGCCCTTAATAATTGAAGCTGTAAAAGCTTACGCAACACTCGGAGAGATAAGCGATAGTTTAAGAAAAGTATTTGGCGAATACAAATCTTCAGTTATTTTATAAAATCTTTTTTTTATGCTCCATATAAGAAAACATAAAAGATTCCCAGGGATAGTTCTTTTTTACTTTTTTATCATGGTAGCGATTTAGAACAAATGCCGTTATTATTGGAACAACAGGGATTACAGAAACACCAGAGCCGATAAAAAGTCCTGTATTCTTTTTTATTTGATTTCCCTGCAAGATATTTTTCATAGACCTCTTCATTATATAATACCCAGTATTCCAGCTCCATAATATTGTTTGCATCATTGAGGTTACATGTCCTTGGGGAATTGTCTTTTTCTTTTTTACAGTTTTGTAGAAATCTTCTATAGTGTCACCTTTAAACAGAGTGTAGGCATTACCGACCATTCTTTCTGTATGTGCGTCACTACCCGCAATTGAGGCATTTTTTATCATCTTGTTTTCTTCTGAAGCTTTTCTATTTAATATGCCATCTCTATGAAAAGCATTGAATACTTCAATTCCATCAATATTTAATTTATGTATTAGGTCCTTAAAGCAAGGGCATATCACGCTATAGGGATGTGGTACAATAGCAAGACCTCCTTGATCTCTTATCATATCTATTGATTCTTCTGCAGATAAATTTGGCGGGATAGTCTCATTCAAGAAAAGTCCAAGTAACTCACCATCTGATGTTGATATTTCTTCGCCGACTATTATCCTCGACGGTGCGAGTTTTTCTGTTTCGATACCCCCCCTTATAGTATCGTGGTCAGTTATAGCTAGGAAGTCTATCCCTCTCTTATCCGCATATTTTAATATTTTCTCAGGCCTAGAAATACAATCTGGAATAACAGGAATTCTTTTAGAATTTCCAGAATATTTTGTGTGGACATGTGTATCAACTTTGCACATACCTGACATAGAATAAGAATAATCCATTAGAAAAACAGAGAAAAAATTACTTATAAATCTAATGTTCTTGATAAAAACTATCCCGAAAGTTTTAAATACTCATTTTGATCAATTTCTATGATGGGAAAGATTAGGTCTTCCGAATCGGTATCAAGAAAATTATATTATTGTTTTAGCTTTAGGTATTGATACCTTTCACTGGCCGAATCCATAGTTTCTCTTTCCAATCCCTTTTAAGGAGGTTTTTTATGGAGCGCTCTTTAGAGACTCTTAGAGAAGAAATTAACAGGATCGATGAGAATATTATATGTCTGTTGTCAAGAAGAATGGACGTATCAAAAAAGATTGCTGCCCTGAAAAAAATCAGGGGCATTTCAGTAGAGGATAGAGATAGAGAGAAAATACTTTTTCTTAAACTTGGAATCGAGGCTAGAAGAAATGATCTAGATGAAGAGTTCGTTTCGGAAGTCTTTGGAGCAATTGTTTCCCATTCAAAACTTATTCAAAATAAGATATTGGAGGAACAAAAATGATTGTTATAATGAAAGCAAAGGCTGAGGAGGAGGATGTCAATAGAGTTATAGATACAATCCAATCACTTGGCCTTAGGACGCAGTTGAATTTGGGTGCCGAAAGAATGGTAGTTGCCGTAATAGGTGACATTAGTAAGATTGGAGAAGATAACTTCTTCAGGATCAGGGCAATGAAAGGTGTAGAAAACACCGTATTTGTTTCAAAGCCTTACAAATTAGTTTCAAAAGACTTCAAAAAAGAGCAGACCATAATAGATGTAGATGGAGTAAAGATCGGCGGAAAAAAGATTGTTGTATTCGCAGGCCCATGTTCAGTTGAGAACAGAGAACAGATAATGGAAGTCGCCGAGAAGATAAAAAAAGCAGGCGCTAGCATGATAAGGGGCGGCGCATTCAAACCACGTACATCACCCAAAGATTTCCAGGGGCTTGGAGAAGAAGGATTAAAAATACTTTACGAGGCAAAGGAAGAAACAGGTCTCCCAATTGTAACAGAAATTATGGATGCTAGAGATGTAGCTCTTTTATCTGAATATGCAGACATATTGCAAGTTGGAACTAGAAACATGCAAAATTACACTTTACTAAAAGAACTTGGAAAATGCGATAAGCCTGTTCTTCTTAAAAGGGGGATGTGGGCAACAATGTCGGAATTTCTTGGAGCGGCAGAGTACATAATGAACGGGGGAAACGAGAATGTTATATTGTGTGAAAGAGGTATTCGAACTTTCTCTGATTACTCGAGGAATACTCTAGATCTTAGTATAATTCCTGCCATAAAAGATGAAAGTCATCTGCCTATAATATCTGATCCAAGTCATGGTACTGGCAGAAGAAGTTTAGTCTTGCCTATGGCAAAAGCATCAGTTGCCTGTGGAGCAGATGGATTATTAATAGAAACACACCCTGATCCAGATAGGGCAATAAGTGATGCAGATCAAACTATTTCTTTAAGTGCTTTTTCGAAACTTATGGAAGATGTAAAACAGATAGCAAAAGCAGTTGGGAGGGAGATATAATGATTGTGATAATGAAGATGGGAGTAGAAGAAATCCAAGTCCAAGAAACTATCAAAAGAATAAAAGATCTTGGTTTTAATACTCACCTATCGCAGGGAGAGAATAGAACCATAATAGGTGTAATCGGAGATGTATCTTCGATTGATGAAAGTGACATTGAAAGATTAAGGGCGACACCTTACATAGAGGAAGTTGTACGTGTATCAAAACCTTACAAACTTGTTTCTAGAGATTTCAACAAAGAAAATACCGTCATAAAAGTAGATGGCATCGAAATAGGTGGAAAAAAGATTGTCGTAATGGCGGGCCCATGTACAGTAGAAAGCGAAGATCAGATTATTAATATAGCAAGAGAGGTAAAAAGTTCAGGAGCCACTATTTTAAGAGGAGGTGCATTCAAGCCACGTACAGCACCTAAAGATTTCCAGGGTCTTGGAGAAAAAGGCTTGAAATTTTTACTAGAGGCAAAAGATGAAACTGGACTTCCAATCGTGACTGAAGTCATGGACACACGAGATGTACAACTTGTATCTGAATATGCAGACATACTACAAGTTGGAACTAGAAATATGCAGAACTACGCTTTACTAAAAGAGCTTGGAAAATGCGATAAGCCTGTTCTTCTTAAAAGGGGGATGTGGGCCACATTGAAAGAGTTTCTATCAGCTGCAGAGTATATTCTTGCGGGCGGAAATGAAAACGTCATGCTTTGTGAACGAGGTATCAGGACATTTTCAGATTTCACAAGAAATACCTTGGATCTAAGCATAGTACCAGTATTGAAGGCTGAAAGCCATCTACCCGTGATTGTCGATCCAAGTCATGGCACTGGTAGAAGAGATATTGTAAAACCTATGGCCCTTGCTGCAATTGCATGTGGTGCAGATGGTGTGGCCATTGAAGCACACACAGATCCAGAGAAAGCTATAAGTGATGCAGATCAAACAATAAGCACTGCTGACCTTCATGCATTGATGGGAGAAATAAAATATATATCTAGAATGTTTGGACGGGAAATATAGAATGAAAAACCCAGAAACTAAAATAATCAAGGTAGTCACAGGCAAGAGTCACTATCCGATTGTTGTTGGCAGAAATATAGCCCAAAATGCTTTTGAAGAGATATTCCAAGAGTATAATGACCATAAAATTGCCATAATAACTGACTCGAATATAGAGAAGATATATGGCAATAAAATTCTTCAAAAACTCGATAAAAAAGATCGAGTTTTTATTCTATCTTTTAAAGCAGGCGAGGAGTCAAAAAATAGGAAAACAAAAGAGGAGCTTGAAGATAGACTATTTGAACTTGGATTTGGCAGAGATACTTTGATTATTGCTTTGGGCGGCGGAGTCACTGGGGACCTTGCAGGCTTTATAGCAGCAACATACATGAGAGGAGTTCCTTTCATACAGATGCCAACGACACTTCTCTCTCAAGTTGATAGTAGCATAGGTGGTAAAGTGGGTATAGATCATCCCTCGGGAAAAAATCTTATAGGGGCATTCTATCCTCCGAATAAAGTGTATATCGATGTAGATTTTCTTAATACATTACCAAACGAAGAAATAATTAACGGGATGGCAGAAATAGTAAAAGCCGCAATTATAAAAAACGGAGAACTTTTCACATATCTAGAATCTAATATTGATAGGGTAGTTAAACTTGAGAAAGAATTTATTGATACTGCGATTATCTCGTCCTTAAAAATTAAGGCAAATATTGTGCAAGCAGATGAGAAGGAATTAGGGCTTAGAAAGATTTTAAATTTTGGGCATACAATTGGCCATTCTATTGAAATCCTTTCAGATTTTGGAATACCCCATGGAAGGGCAGTTGGAATCGGAATGGCGGTTGAAACATTGATTTCTGAAAAAATTGGAATTCTAAAATCAGAAGAAAGAGACAGAATATTTCAACTTCTTAAAAAATCAAAACTTCTTGAAATATCTTTCAAAGCACCAGTCGATGAAATAATAAAGAAAACTATTTTGGACAAAAAAACTAGGAAGGGAATCGTAGAGTACTCTCTGATAAAAGGAATAGGAAAAGCTGTCTACGGAATCAAGGTAGAAGATGGAGTTGTGAGAGACTCTTTAGCGGAGGCAGGATTCACTTGATCACTGCTTCAGTTATGCCTTCATCTCAAAAAGAAGCAACAATTCTTTTAGAAAAAGCATTGGCTAAAGGTGAGCTAGCAGAGATAAGATTGGATTTAATTGCTGATTTAAATCTTTTAGAGATTAGCAATATATTCGATAAAAAAAGAATTATAGTAACTAACAGAAAAAAAGATGAAGGCGGCTTATTTGAAGGAAACGAATATGATAGGAGTTCCCCACTAATTGAAGCATTAAAGCTTGAATTTGGATTTATAGATATAGAGTATTCTTCAACTGATTCATTACATAATCTAATTTCAAAAAAAAGTGAGTTTAACTCAAAGACAAATATAATTATTTCTTATCATAACTTTGCACAAACACCAAAAAACTTGAAAGAAATATTATCCCAAATGGAAAATCAAAGCGGAGATATAATCAAGATAGTTACATATGCTAATGATATTTCAGACAATCTAATCATAAGAGATCTTTTATCTCATAAATCAAGTGAAAGTAAACAAATTATTTCTTTTCTCATGGGCGAGAAAGGTGAGATAAGCAGGATACTATGTAAATCTTGGGGGGGCTACACCTCTTATGCACCATTAAAAGGGGTGGGCAAAACAGCTCCAGGGCAGATACCTATAGAAATTCTAAATGATGTTTACAGGGCTAACTCTATTACCAATAGTTTTGATATTTATGGGCTTATTGGAAATCCTGTTAAGGAGAGTATAGGCTATTATGTTCATAACAAATTATTTTCTTATTATAATATGGATGCAGTCTACCTAAATTTTTTGGTAGATGATCTAGATAACTTCATGAGTTCATTTAAGGGTCAATTCAAAGGTCTTTGTGTCACGATGCCCTTCAAAGAAAAGATCCTCTCCCATGTTGATAAGATAGATCCAACGGCCCAAAATATTGGTGCGATTAATACAATAAAGAAAAACAACGAGGGGCTCTTTGGAACAAACACAGATTGGATAGGTGCGGTATACTCAATTGAAAAATTGACTCAAATAAAGAATAAAAGAGTATTAATCCTTGGTGCAGGTGGGGCTGGAAAAGCGATTGCTCTAGGTATAAAAAATAGGCAGGGCGAGTTAATAATTTCAAACAGGGATAACACAAAAGCGCTTGAGCTTTCAAAAAAACTGGGCGCTCAAACAGTCCTGTGGAAAGACAGGAATAATGTTGAATTTGACATTTTAATCAACGCCACAAGAATTGGGATGCTCCCTGAAGAAAATAACTGCCCAATGGAAGATTCATTCTTCGAAAAAGACTTATCAGGAATTACAGTTTTTGATGCTGTTTACAGTCCGATTGATACGAGATTGTTGATGAGGTCAAAAAAACAAGGGGCAAACATTGCAAATGGATTAGACATGTATATTGGTCAGGCAATGGCACAGTTTGAACTCTGGACTGGGATAAAGCCATCTTTTGAAAAGATGGAGAAATTTTCTAAAGAAGCCTTAGGGATAAGGGGCGAGGACAATGAAAATTAAAGAAATAAAATCTATTAATTTTGATATAGATGTTAAAATAAAGGCCCCGCCTTCAAAAAGTTATACCCACAGAGCCCTCTTTGTATCTGCACTAGCAGAAGGGAGATCAAAAATTATAGATCCACTTATCTCAGATGATACTAACTATACAATCACGTGCTTAAAACAACTTGGAATAAAAATAAAAAAAGAATCCATCCGTGGGAGAATTATTTTCAATATAGAAGGTGGAAGGAATAATCTAAAAGAACCATCCACCTCCCTATACATTGGAAATTCTGGGACGACCCTTAGATTTCTTATGGCGATATCATCACTTGTAAAAGGAGTTGTTACAATTGATGGGAATGAGGAAGTAAAAAAGAGGCCTGTGAAGGGCCTTGAAGATTCTCTAAATAAACTTGGTATTGCTATTGATTCAAACAAAGGATGCCCACCAGTTAGAATCTCTTCAAATGGAACTATTGGTGGGGAAACAGTAATTGAATCAAGAGAAAGCAGTCAGTATCTAAGCGCTTTGCTAATGGCATCACCATATGCATATCCTTACATGAAAATCAAAGTATCTGGACAAGTTCCATCAAGCCCCTATGTAGAGATGACACTAGATGTAATGGAAAAGTTTGGTGTTCGAGTTCAACGAAAAGACTTTTCAGAATTTTATACTTCTCCCGGGAAATACGCTGGCCAGGAGTATATCGTTGAAGGGGATTTTTCAAATAGCTCTTACTTTATGGCGATTGCAGCTATCAGTGGCGGTAGAGTAGTCATTGAGAATCTAAATAAAAATTCAAAGCAGGCCGATAAAGTATTTGTTGAGATACTTGAGAAGATGGGGTGTGAAGTTTCTTGGATCAATAATTCACTGACATTAAAGGGCAGAGAACTTAGAGGAATAGAGATTGACATGAATAAATCTCCGGATATTGTTCCAACTCTAGCAGTTGTTGCTGCTTTTGCAGAAGGACCCACAAAAATATATAATATTGAAACATTAAGATTTAAAGAAACAGATAGATTAAGTGCAGTTGCCAATGAGCTTTCAAAGATTGGGTGCAAAGTTGAAGAAGGGAGTGACAATATTATAATAATTCCTGGTAAATTATCCGGGGCCAAAATTGAAACATACAAAGATCATCGTATGGCAATGTCATTTGCAGTCGCCGGTCTTTTTATTGAAGGCCTAAAAATCATTGACCCTGATTGTGTTTCAAAATCATACCCAAACTTTTGGGAGGATTTTTCAAAAATATGTGGAGGCATTAATTGAACATAATCCTCTTTGGATTAAGATGTGTCGGCAAGACTACTGTTGGTCGTGAATTGTCGGATATAACAGATAGAGTATTTTTTGATACTGATTCTATAATCGAAAAAAGAGAGTCAAAAAGTATTCCAGAGACCATTAATGAAAAAAGTTGGGATTATTTCAGAACAAGAGAGCAAGAAGTTATCAAAGATGTCTCAAAAGAAAATAACGCCGTTATATCCTTGGGAGGAGGAGCCTTTATGGACAAAAAAAATGTCGATTTGCTGAAGGACTCTCTCTTTATTTTACTAAAGGCAGATATTCAAACAATGAGAGATAGGATGGATAGAGATACGCCAAGACCTTCGCTTACAAA
>JAHKLW010000037.1 GCA_020854815.1 Methanofastidiosum sp.
AGATATTAGTCTACAGGTATTTTCCAAATTTCACACCCCCGGAAAATAAGCCCAAATATCGCCCCGTTTCAAAAATAGCCGCCAGAAAAGTTATTGGCGGGCAGTAAGGGATTCGAACCCCTGGCCCGTAGATTAAGAGTCCGAAACGAAAATAAGCCTTATTTTTTAATTTAACGTTCATAATGATTTTATTTCACTATTTAGACTTAAAATTAATGTTCAATTTAAAAAATAAGTGTCTATTGCCGGACTAAATAATAATATTAAACGATTTGTTAAAACACTTGGCATCTATTTATAAATGAGTTGTTAAAATTATTTGGCCTTATTTATAAATGACTTGTTAAAAATATTTTAGGTTATTTATAAATGAGTTGTTAAAAAGATATAAAAAGGAGAAGATCAAATACTGCCTATGGAAAAAATCTACGACATTAGCCAGTTGGCCGAGGCTAATCGATGGTGGATAAACAGTGAAAATATCCTAGACGATTTCAAGATTAAGAATTGGGAAGATTCTAGATACAAATGGAATCCTAAGTTAAAACATTACATAAAACTCAATAAAGATGTCATTTATACTATTCGTGGTCCACGACAAGTAGGAAAAACTACCCTGATTAAGTTGATTATCAAGGATCTATTACTAAAAGATAAAATAGATCCAGAAAATATTTTCTTTTGGTCTTTTGAGAGTAATAGTCCTCAGGAATTAAATAAGATTATTGAAACTTATCTAAGATGGAGAACTACCAAATCTGGCCAAAGAAAATATCTGTTTCTAGACGAGATATCTGCCGTTAACAATTGGCAGAAAGAAATAATGTATTTTTCAAACAGAGGAGATCTAGTTAATTGCTCAGTTGTTATTACAGGCTCTCACTCGATGGACATAAAATCTTCAACAGAAAGAATGCCCGGGAGAAGAGGCGGTGACAAAAATGAATCTTTAGATAAGATACTTCTACCAATGAAATTCTCTGAATATGCAGAACTAATTAATCCAGAAATACGAAAGGCCTTATTCAAAAACAAATTAGTTACAAATAGTGATAAACAAGAAAAAATATTCAAACTATTTGATGGAGAAATAGATCCAAGTATAGAAAATCTAATGATATTCAAAAAAGAATTAGACTCGATTTTTGATATGTACTTATATACCGGTGGAATACCATATGTGATAAATGAGTACCTTGTTGATAAGAAAATATCAACTAGAACTTTTAATTCTTATATTGGCTGGATTACTGGAGATCTTCAAAAATATAGGTATAAAGAAGATTATTTTAAACAGATCATAAAAGCAATTTTTAAGACAATGCCAAATCCAATTAGTTGGAATAGTCTAAAGGATTATACAGATATTAAAACCCATACGACAGTGCAGGATTATATATCTGCCATGGAAGATATTTTTGTGGGAAATATTGTCTACCCGCTATCCCAAAAAAGCGGTGGCCCAAATCCCGTAAAAAATAAAAAAATATACATTTCTGACCCATTTATTTTCCATGCTTTGCACGGTTGGTCACATGCTAAAAATGATTATTTTGAAAATCTAAAGGCCAATTTATTAAATCTAGAAATGAAAAGTAAATTGATTGAATGTGTTTTCCACAATCATCTATGCAGATGGTCTTATGGCTTAAATCCAAGAGATCTTTTTGACCCCAAAGATCATATTTGTTATTATAGGGACAAGAAAGAAAGAGAAATAGATTTTGTTGGATTATATGGGGATAAAATTTACCCATTTGAAGTAAAATATCAATCATCCATATCAAATTCAGATTTTAGTAATTTTTCTTCGTTTAATCGTGGACTACTTATCTCAAAGGACCATACAATGAAATATAAAAACTACTATTCCATTCCCATATCGCTGTTTCTATTACTGATATGAATCTCAAATAAACAATTTCGCATAACGTCTATTATGCGAAGTAATTATACATCTGTGTTTTATTTTAAACTTTTATCTGGCCTTAAAATTAGGGTCGGACTGGACAAGGGAGAATGTAAGGTATTATAAAAAAATTAAAAAGAAAATATTCTCTCTCTGATTAAATAAGTATATCTCTATTTTGTATGATTCTGCTCCCAAATTACATCTGACTGTTCCTCTAATTTTGTGGACTCTTCGTAGAGTTTATCTGCTTGGTTTTGGAGAGGCTCAATATTTTTCTCGATCCAGAGTGAAAGGTCAAGACCTATATCTTCAGGAGATCGAACAGTATTTGTGCATAAACTCATTTTACTAGTTCCTTGCTCAAAATAGTTAGTAGCCGTAGTATAGTTCATATTATTGAATGCATCCAATCCCCTACTCATATAATCCATTGAGCTATCAAGGCATTGAAGAGTGGTGATGTTAGATTTCAAAGAATTAATGGATATTTTCTTATATGCATTGTTCCAGTCATAGATCCAAGAGCTAAGATATTTTTGAGAATTTTTAATGTTGATTTGAGCTTTATCAAAGTTATACAAATTTATATTAATTAATCCTTTGTTCATCTCCTCTGAGAATTTAAGCCCGTCAATCTGCCCATCGACATACGCTATTACAAACTCTCTGCCAATTTTTCTTTTACTATCCACTTCGATTTCTTTAGACAAAGCTTGTTTTCTTTTTTGTAGAGATTGTATTCTCAAATCAATATAATCGTAAGTCCAATCAGGCAGATTTAAAGTTTTAATTTCTTTATAATAAATTTCAGCATTTCCATAATGCCTGCTAGACTCAACCAATAAAGGATTTAAATTATCAATGGCGTTATCATAATCATTCAATATTTTCAAGTTATTTTCCTGGACATAAGAACTACCTGTTTCCCAATAGATTTTATCCCATTTAGTATTCCATTCATCTAATTTGTCGACATAGTCTTCCCTTATCCTATTGCCTTCGTCTATCTCGAAGTTACCCTTATCAATAAGTTCATTATATTTATCCCATTCATAATGAGGCATTAAAAGGAAATATGCTCCAGCAATACCAACTAAAATAGTTATAATCAATGCGATTCCTATCTTAGATTTATTTTGCAGTGTTATTGAAGGAGATGAATTTTGTATCTCTTCTTTTATTTCCGGAGCCTTTGTACCACATTTTGAACAAAATATTGAATCTTTTGGAATTTCCTCTCCACATTTTATACAAAATTTTTTATTTTTCATTTTTATCCCCTACATAATATTTATCATTTTATTATGCCATTTATATTTTATTCTAAGAATACTATTATTGCTGGATCTGATAAGGATAGCAAACTTCAATCTGTGCAACTCCATCATATTCTGTAATAAGCCCAGTTACATAAATTGTCTTTCCCCTATAGTAGATTTCTGGAGATGATGAGAAATTAGGGCGGCATCGTCCCCATATAACAACAGTGAAACGATTTCGATCTGGATGGTCTCTGCCAATATTAAGAAAGGTAGGTTTTCCATTGCTTGAGGAGGCATAACGAGTGCCAACAACAGTTCCATATACAGTTACACTATCTCCAACGTGGTATTTAGCCTCGTTCCAAAGTATTGTTTTTGGTATCTCTTTTTGACTTACCTCAGGAACTTTTTCTTGAACTGGTGTTATAACTGCAGTAGATGCTCTGGTTGAAGTATAAGGCCTAGATATACATCCAAGAGTTACGGATACGAGAACAAATACCAAAAATAAGGAGATTATTTTCTTATTCATAATGACAGTCGCCTCTCCAAGTATAATAATATTCATTTTGAGGATCTAAGGATATGGCTTTACTAAAATAAGAAATTGCCAAAGAATAAGACTCATTATTATACGCTTCTTTACCTTTCAAAAAATTGTCATAATCTGTCTCTCCTTTTACAATATTAAAAGAAAAGGATGCAATTAAAAGAGAAATAAAGAATATCGGTAGGATATATTTATTCATATTTTCACCATTGTAATTTTATTTCTAATATTTATATAATTATTTTATGTAACTACTATGTCCCCGTTAACAGTTTCCAAGTAAAGTTGTCCTAGAAAACTATTCGTATTTGAATTTGTGTTTACATATATATCTCCATTAACTGTATTTGTTTTTACATTCAGTGAAGCGTTTAGATTAAGATGGATATCTCCGTTTACCGATCTTATGCTCCCTGAATGAGCCACGTTGCCCTTTATATCTCCATTTACAACTTGTATATCAATTTTCAAATAAGGATTATTAATGGGGAGATATATAATTCCTTCTAGTTTTTCTAAGTAAAGATTTCTATTATTGATTCTTGGGGGCCTTATACTATCTCCTTCCAAGTAGATTTTGTTATCATTACTAATATTAAGAACTAAATCTTCATTAGTGTTTCTAAGAAAGATATAATCTATATCTTGAAATGAAAATTGATTGAGTATATTATTTGTCTGCGGGGCAGATGTAGGCTCGTATACTACATTGTATCCAGAATTATTATAATAATAAGTTGCCTTCTCTCTTACTGGATTTGTATTAGTTACATTATATTTTTGTGAGTATTGTTCTGGTTGGGTATAACTCCCATCTGAACCTTTCATATACTTTATTTCCCTCTTTGGAATCCAAACATTTTCTTTAGTATCTAAAAGCTTAAACTGTACTGCCCACTTTTTGTTTCTTACGATTATTGCATTAAATTTTGTAGATACATTCTTTTCAGAGGCTATCTCGGGAGTAATTTCTACAGAATAGTTAACATTATTCTTAAAATGTAAAAATGTATCGTACATGTATTTGTCTACCCAGATATGTGAAAAAATTGATACAGCTCCAACTAAAGTTATTATTGATACATATGTGGCGTTATTATACCATGAATTTAATAGAAAGAAAAGAATGAGACATGCTATTAAGCTGAATTTAATGGTGTGAGGGAATTTCCTATGATTATAACTATCTTCAGCATACTTACTATGAATAATTAGCATCCCAATCGCAAATAAGATCCCCAATATATTTATTGGATTAAAAGTAAGTAAAAAAGAGATTCCTGATGCAATTATTATAATAATCATAGACAAATAAAATACCCCACTTATTCGTGATCTAGGGTGGTCGATGTCAGGCAGTAAACTAAATATTCCGAATACGATTAATATCGGAAAGAAAATACCTATTTGAAAAACATTGATACCTGACAAGTATAGAATTACTAAGAATATAATATTGAGTACTCCGCTAACAAATAAATGACCTTCAGCATTCAAATTTATCAAATAATATTATAGTTTTTCATTTATAAGAATATGGAAAAGAATAGGGAAAATAGTGAAAAAAATAATTTTTCCATATTATTTTGCCCCTAAAAACCTGCTACCCTAAATTTGTCCTTAATGATTAGCTCCCATTCTGCAAGTATAATAAATAACGAAAAATATCCAGATTGCAGTAATTATTAATTTGCAGCTGTCCCTGGATTTTTCATTTATTTCTTTTTTACTTGATTTTTTGTTTTCTAATCTAAAACTCTCCTCATTTAAACCTCATTAAGCATCAATTCAAAATCCAATACGCTTTTTGAGGTGAATCTTTGAATAATTACCAAAATGAGGATAATACATGGGGCGGAGAGATTCCTCCAAACAGAACTGTAGCCATGGACTATCTTGTTGTCTTTGGCCTTAATCCCATACCATTAGTCCAAAGGGACAAAAGGCCACTAATCAATTGGAAGGATTTTCAGACAAAGGAAGTTACTTCTGAGCTTGTTAGGACTTGATGGAGCCAGTGGCCTGATGCGAACATAGGCATAATAACTGGATCTATAAGCCAGCTCCTAGTCTTAGATATTGATGGAGATGAGGGCAATGAATCTTTTAAAATACTGTCAAATGGCAAAATACCGGATACTCCAACTGTCAAGACCTCAAGGGGCAAGCATTTTTACTTCTGGACCGGAGGAAACGAGATTGACTCAATGCCATCAATCTACCCTGGACTCGATATTAAGGCCAATGGCGGGTATGTAGTGGCGCCACCAAGCATTCACCCTTCCGGCAGGAGGTATAAGTGGGAAAATACCATCTACGGGAATCACTTAATCGAAATGCCAGATTGGCTATGGCGCATAATAGATGAAAAAAATGAAGTAATGGATACCAGGGACAGAGGGATAATAGAGACTGGGCAAAGAAACACAGAGCTTACCAAAATATCTGGCGCCCTTAGGAATAGGGGATTATCGCCTGACATGGTTAAGGAAGCGCTAAAGGTCATCAATCAGGAAAGGTGCAGAGAACCTCTAGATGGAAATGAGGTTGGGAAGATAACGACTAATTTCTCTCAAAATAGGATATCAATGACAGACATAGGAAATGCCGAGAGAATGATCCTTTACTTTGGTGATAGCATAAGATTCAGTCCGCCACTAAACAGGTGGTTGATCTGGAACGGAAATATATGGAGAGTAGACGATCGGAGGGACATCTACAGGATTGCCATGGATACGGCAAGGACAATCCATATCGAATCAATGAAGGAAAGCGATCAGGAAAACAAGATAGCCCTTTCCAAGTGGGCCATAACTTCTGAGAACTCAAACAGGATAGAGTCAATGATAAAACTTGCAGCTTCTTTTGTCCCAGTCTCTCCAGACGAGCTTGACCACAACATCTGGCTTCTAAACGTTGAAAACGGGATAATCGATCTTAGGACAGGACTCTTCTTGCAAGATCACAGGAAGGAAGAGTTCATCACAAAGATGGCAAATGTCTCCTTTGAGCCTTCTTTTGAATGTCCTCAATGGATTAAGTTTTTGAATGAGATCTTTGATGGCAATGAAGAACTAATGGTATATCTCCAAAAGGCAGTTGGGTATAGCCTAACAGGAGACACTAGGGAGCAGGTTCTATTCTTCCTCCACGGCACAGGAGCCAACGGTAAAACAACATTTTTGGAAGTAATAAGGGATCTAATGGGCGACTATGCAAGGCAGACTGACTTCTCGACCTTTGTCATCAAAAAGCATGATACTGGCCCTAGAAATGATATTGCAAGATTAAAAGGTGCAAGGCTTGTCTGCTCAGTTGAAGTGGAAGAAGGAAAACAGCTAGCAGAGAATCTCGTCAAGCAGCTGACAGGCCAGGATAAGATCTATGCAAGATTTCTATATTCTGAGGGATTTGAGTTTGTCCCTAATTTTAAGATCTGGATAGCTGCAAACAATAAACCAGAGATAAGAGGGGCGGAAAATGCCATCTGGCGAAGGATAAGGCTCATCCCATTTGCTGTGACAATACCGGAAGAAAAACAGGACAGGGAACTTGCAGCAAAGCTAAAGCAGGAAAAGGCTGGCATCCTAAACTGGATCATTGAAGGCTGCCTTAATTGGCAAAGGGAAGGATTGACTCCGCCATCAATAGTTGTTGAGGCAACTGAAGAGTATAAGGGCGAGATGGATCCTCTAAAGGATTTTCTGGATGATCTTTGCAAGATGGGAGTGCTAGAAAAGACATTAGCTGGCGATCTTTATGAGGCCTACAAGGAGTATTGCAGCTTCATAAAAGCAACGCCAATATCCCAGCAGGCCTTTGGCAGGAGGCTATCCCAAATTGGCCTTAAGAAAACTAGGGATGGCAGCAACAGGTATTGGGAAGGCATTGAATTGATTGCAGATCAAGTGGAAAGAATGAGGAAAAGCTACAGGGGTAGCAATTGGTGAAGATTTATTGTGACACATATGACGGTTATCTTGCCTTTTCCATAAAACTCTCTATATGATATACATTATAGGACTTTTACTAAAATCACTATAAAACCGTCATAAGCGTCATTTAATATTCTAGGAAGGGATATTATAGCAAAAAATCTCATTGAATATAGGGCTTATCTGGGAGACAAAGATATACCATGCGTCAGGCAGATCTATGGATACACGCTTATGGAGGCTGATGAAGGCGAAGATATTTGTAATATTCTAGGCGAGAAAGGGAGGTACGCCATCTTGGAATACGGGGAAGATCCATGCTGGAACTATGAGTTCGTGCTGTATGTCTCTGACAGTCTCTCAATTTTAAGGCCAGTTTTTGATCTGCTCTGCATTGAGTGCGATAAGGATCTAACTAGATCAATGTCATACACCAACTTCCTGATACTATACTTATGGAAGAGCAGAGTGATCAATGATATGGATAAGGCCAATAAAAACGAAGCTTGATTTTAGGGCAAATCTGTTAAGCGATTGGCCCTAATTTTAACATGCTCTAAAACTCAGGGCACGCCTTGTCATACCCGCTCTTAATCATCCTCTTGGACTCGTGTACATATCTTTCAGTTGTTGAAATCTGGCTGTGCCCCATGATGTTCTTCAGAATCAGGAGGTTGCCGTTGTTCTCAACGAAGAGCGTTGCAAACGTGTGGCGCAGCATGTAGGGCGTGACCTTGAATCCCAATCTCCTG
>JAHKLW010000038.1 GCA_020854815.1 Methanofastidiosum sp.
CAGCTGCGGCTCCGTAATATTGGCGGCATTATTATTATTGATTTTATTGATATGGACAGTGCGCAAGACCAATCCAAAGTGTTGTCGCTTCTCGAAGAGGAACTGAAAAAAGATCGAACCCGGGCCAAAATCTTAGGTCTGACCCAATTAGGCCTGGTGGAAATGACCCGCAAAAAGGTGCAGCAGGGCCTCGACAGCTTACTGCAAAGAGCGTGTCCCTATTGTGAAGGGAAAGGAAAAGTGCTCTCCGAAGAGACGATCAGCATCCGGGCCCAAAAGCAGTTAATGTCCTTGGCGGTCAAAAGCGATGCCCCGGCATTTTTATTGGAAGCTCATCCCAGTGTGGCTTCCATGCTGATCGGCGCCGGCGGCAGTCATCTGCGACAATTGGAGGAACAAGCGGAAAAGCAGTTTATTATCAAAGGTCGGGATGATCTGCACCTGGAACACGTGCAGATCAAGAGTCTTTACGGCCAGGAGGAAATCGAGGACTTGGCGATGCCGGTGAAGGTGGGACAGATTTTAAACGTGCGGATCGAAGAGCCGCATATTGTCAACGGTTACGATGGTATAGCCCGCTTGAACGGCTATGTGTTGGACATTGAAGGGGCTGGCGTGGCTGTTGGTGAAGTGGTTCGGGTGGAAATCCAGCGGGTTTTTAGGACTTACGCCCGCGGACGCTTACTTGGAGAGGCTCAAATTTAACGGCTACGTAATGGACATTGAAGAGGATAAAACAGCTGCGGGTGGAGTGATTCGGGTAGAAATCCAGCGAGTTTTTAGGACTTATGCCCGCGGACGCCTGTTGGGTGACAGTGCTGAAGCACGAATTTCTAGGGGCTTGAACCACTTGGGAAATAGACCATTCTGAAAAATACTTCATCGCAAATAACACTGGACAGGCGTAAGCCATTATGAGATGATAACCTTGAGAAAGAATAAAGAGGTGGATCTTAAATGGACGTGCCTTTCCTGATTGGTGACCGTCAGTTTACTCAATCTGATGTGGAATTAATCAAAATCACGGTGCAACGTTTTTCCCGTTTCAGCCGGGAGGAAATCGCAGCGACCTTATGTGAGAATTTACCGTGGAAATCACCAAACGGCCGGTTGAAGCTAGAAGCTTGCAGAAAGTTACTACTCGAATTTGAACATAAGGGCGTAATCACCTTGCCTCCGAAAAATGAAAGCAAAGTTCGGAAGGTTGGCGGAGAACGAATGGGAACAGCCATACAAACACAATGCCAGGCTGGGTTACATGATGTTTTCCCCGTAACAGTAGAACCGGTAACCATTAAAGAAAGAGCAGATTGGAATGCCACTATGGCTACCTATCACCCATTAGGGCACCTTCGTTCAGTTGGAGCACATCAAAAATATTGGATTAGAGTACAAAACACAAACAAGAGAGAGATTGTGGGGGCGATGCTGTTTGGGGCAGCCGCCAAAGCCTTGGCTGCCCGGGAAAAATGGATAGGCTGGGATGCTGAGGAGCAGAAGCGATACCGCCCAAGAATCGTCAACAACAATCGGTTTCTCATCCTGCCCCAGGTGCATATTCCGAATTTAGCCAGCCATGTCCTCGCTTTGGCAGCCCGTCGGATTCGGGCAGATTGGCAAGTGCAATATGGATACGAACCGGTACTTCTAGAAACATTTATAGAGGCCGAATACATGGGAACGTGTTATCGGGCGGCTAATTGGATTGAAATAGGTAAAACTGCCGGCAGAGGGCGACAGGATGCCCACATGAAATATGAAGCCACCGTTAAAACAATTTGGATGTATCCGTTGATGCGTAATTGGCGTCAATTACTTGTAGAACCATTCCCAGAGTCCAAAGAAGATCAGGGCGGATGGGAGGATTAGGCATGAGTCAACGCAATCCAGAATCCATCCACCCGGCGACTCTTCCTAATCGAAAAAGCATTTACAAAAGCAGCAAAGAAGAGCAGGAAGGCCGTCAAATCGTATTAGAAAGGCAACTATTGGTATGGCGATCTCAGCTACCACAATTAATGAAGAAATTTGCTCAACTACCGGATCTCAGGCGCCCCGGAAGCATTCGACATAAATCGGTAGTGCTTATGACCTTCGCTCTATTTTTGTTTGTGTTTGAATATGCCTCCCGAAGGGAAGCTAATCGGGAACTGACACACCCCAGCTTTTGGGAATTGCTTCAAGCAGTATTTCCAGAGATCGAAAGTATCCCCCATATGGATACCGTTAATCGATTTCTGGAGAAAACTGACCCAGCCCATCTGGAAGAAATACTGTTACAGACGATTAAGCGTCTTTTGCGCAACGGCAAACTCCGGGGATTTCTGGTTAATAAGCAGTATGTAGTAGCCATCGATGGTACCCAAAAATTAGCCCGCAGGTGGCAATGGGCCGACGAAGCCCTACATAAGCGATACGGGGATAACGAGTCTTATGCCGCTTATGCTTTAGAAGCTGTGATAGTTAATCCTCAAGGAATGGCCATACCCTTTCTTACGGAATTCTGCGAGAATTCCAGCGGGGGAGAAGCATTAATCAAGCAAGACTGCGAACTAAAGGCTTGCAAGCGATTGCTTATACGTATGCGCAAAGTATTTCCCAAGTTACGCCTGATGGTAGTAGTTGATGGTCTATATCCTAACGGGCCAATAATGGCACTTTGTCGTCAATTGCGTTTAGACTTTATGATTGTGCTCCCACAGGACTGTTTACGTAGTGTTTGGGATGAAGTAGAAGGCCTTAAAAAGCTGGAGAAAGATCAGACCAGGACTTACTGTTGGGGTAACCGGGAGCAAGTATTTTGGTGGGTTAACCATATTGACTATGACTTTCAGGAAAACAATTCCCGGCGTCGACTAAAGCTACACGTTGCTGGATGTACGGAATCCTGGGAAGAAAATGGGAAGAACCGGGAAAGCCACTGGACGTGGGTATCTTCGCAGCCATTAACTAAACAAAATATAGTCATCCGCTGCAATCGCATGGCCCGCCAAAGGTGGAACATTGAGGAAAACATCCTAATTGAAAAGCATCATGGTTATCAGTATGAGCATGCCTTCTCTTTGAACTGGACAGCGATGAAAAATTGGCATCTGATAATGCATTTGGGGCATCTGATAAATATATTGGCCTTACATACGGAGGTATTAATAGATAAAGTGCGGGAATTAGGCATTCGGGGAACACTGAGATTCCTCCGGAAAAGTTGGATCAACCAATGGATTGATCCTGCCAAGTTAAAGACTTTCTGTACTCGGTCTCCAAGGTTAAACCTGATTATCCAGTAAGGTTAAATTACAATTATCTATTATAAAAGACCTCTAATGTTGGTTTATTTTGCTATGTCATTAATTGCAGTTTTATAGGATCTAGCTATAATCTGAATGATGCGTTAAGTTCAAGAATTAATACCTCTTCATCTATTGTGCTAAATGGTTGCCTATTTCGTAAGCCCTATTTTTTTAAATTGGTTCATGCTTCAGCACTG
>JAHKLW010000039.1 GCA_020854815.1 Methanofastidiosum sp.
AAAAAATCTAATGACAGGTAGAACTCTCCTCTTTTAACTAAACTCTCGTTGTATTTGCTCCAGTTGCGCTGCATAAAGCAGTAGGGTTTTTATGGGGTTTAAGCTTTTCGCTTCATTTGAGGTGAATTATTCAACAAAGCATTAAATATCAAAAAATATATAAAGGATTTTTTCTCAACTAGAAGTAAGTTTTCAAACAGTGTTTTTATGGAAAAAGCAGAGATACTTCTAGAAATAAAAAAAGCTGAAGATACAGCAATGAAAATCATAGCGGAAGCTGAAGAAAATTACAAAAAAAGTTTAGTTGAATTAGACGTGGAAATGGAAAAACTACTTGAAAAAAAGAAGAGTCAACTTGACTTGAAAATTGATAAAGAGCTGAGGACTGGGACAGATAGAATAACAATGGAAAAACAAAGGGCGATTTCGGAGGGTGTTAGAGAGATTGAGAAGGTAAGGGAACAAGCATTAGAAAAAAAAGAGAAAGCAATTAATTTTATTCTTGATAAATTCATGAGGTACATTGATGAGCTCCAACGAAAGAATGACTAAAATAACTTTAGTTGGAACTAAAGATACCATGAAGGGAACTATAGAGATCCTTCATTCATTGAAGATAATCCATATTCTAGACTTTAAAGAACAAGATGATACGTTTGAAATAGGAAAGTCTTTGGGCGAAGTTTCAAAATTTTCTGAGCTATTACTTTCTATCAGATCTCTCTTGAGTAAATTTGATATTAGGCCTGGCAAGATTAAATCAACTTATACCAAAAGAGAAGTATCAAGAGAACTTGAAAAAGAAGTCTTCGAAACTGAAAATGTTATCAAATCCTATACCGACAAACTAAACAAAATAAATTCCATACTAAAAGAAATAGAAAAATTAAAATCAATTGGCGACATAAAAGACATAGGAATTAAAAAACAAGTAATTGAATCGCTGGATAGCTTAGTATCATCTAAATTAGAACTTGAAATGCAGAGAGATAAGACCAAAGAACAGATGGAATCTACAATTAAAGAAAAATCAGCTTATCTATTGCAATATGAAGATTTTTTATCTAGTGAAATAGAAAAAATGGAAGCCCCTTTAAGATTTACAACTACCAAAAATACTTTTGTCGTTGAAGGCTGGATACCAGAAAAAAAATATCAAGAACTTGATGATATTCTTAAGAAAAAATTTGGAGAAAGAGTTAGCCTAGATAAAATTAAATATAGTGACGATGAATCGGTACCTATTGAATTTAAGCATCCAACTCCAGTCAAACCTTTTGAATTATTATTGGAATTATTTGAATATCCAAAAAGCAGAGAAATTGATCCTACGTTTGCAATTTTCATAACTTTTCCCCTTTTCTATGGGATAATGCTTGGAGATATCGGTTATGGCTTGGTGATATTTTTTGCTTCTTTATTGATGAAAACAAAATTTAAAACTGAGGGTTGGAGAATGATACTTGGTATTTTAGAGTACTCAAGCATATATACCATAGCTTTTGGATTCGTTTACGGCGAGTTCTTTGGATTTGACATATTCCATCTTCTAGGCATTGAAGAACTATTTGGTTTGCTTATGCCCCTTTTGAATAGAATCTTAGATTTCATGCCAATAATGATTCTATCCATCTCCATTGGAGTCATACACGTTCTACTTGGGCTTATATTTGGTTTTATTAATGTTTACAGAGAGCATAATATTAAAGAAGCAATTCTAAAAAAAGGTTCATGGATTATCCTAATATTTTCCGTAATAGTTCTTGCAGGTAGTATCTACATATCCGATATCTTGATTTATTTAGGCGGAGGTCTTCTCTTAGTATCCGTGATATTATTAGTATTAGGAGAAGGATTTATAGGATTAATAGAAATATTTGGTATTATGAGTAATATCCTGTCCTATGTAAGACTAATGGCAATAGGTCTGTCATCTGTAGGAATAGCAATTGTCATAAATAGCATTGTTGTGGATATAATTTTTCCAAAAGGCGGTAGTTTCATATTATTAGGTTATTCGATATTAATATTTGGGCATGTAGGAAACATCTTATTAGGTATTTTAGCCAGTTTCTTGCATGCTTTAAGATTACATTATGTTGAATTTTTCACAAAATTCTACGAAGGTGGAGGTATAAAGTATAAACCATTTGGAATATAATATAGTGAGGTGATATGATGGCAGAATTAGCAGTAATTGTGGTGGTATTGAGTGCAGCCGCTTCAGTCATATTAACGGGACTGGCTGCGGCATGGGCAGAGAAACATATAGGATCAGCAGCAATTGGAGCAATGACAGAAAAAGAGGAACTTTTTAGTAAAGGTTTAGTCCTTACCGTAATACCAGAAACAATAGTTATTTTTGGTCTTACAGTATCTTTAGTTCTTCTTTTCGTTGTACTGCCTCAACTCCTGTAGGAGGGGTTAAATGGGGAAAAGTACAGTAGCGGATGCGGTAATAAAGGACGCTAAAAAATTAGCAGAGGAGTATGAAGAACAACTCGAAGAAAAAAAGAAGGTTAAACTAAAAGACATTGATCATGCAATTGATAAACTGAAGATAAAGAAAACAGAAGCTCTTAAAGATAAGATATCTTTACTCGGAAAAACTGAAACTTCTAGAACTAATCTTGAAGTTAAAAGGAAAAGACTAAAAATGGAGCAAGACGTTCTAGAAGAGATATTTCGAGAAACTAAATCTAAACTAGATAAAATTGAATCAGAAAAACGAGTTATTATTCTTAAGAAATTAATCTCAGTGGCAGAACTCGAATATTTCTTTTCAAATAAAAAAGATGAAAAACAAGTCATGAAATTAGTTGGGAAAACCTATAAAGGCAATATTGATACAATAGGCGGAATTTCAACTGGCGATTCAACAGGGAATATTAAAGAAGACTTTACTTTTGAGGCTATCTTAAACTATGTTTTTGAAAATAATCTCAAAGAGATAAGAGATATTTTATTTGGTGAGGTTGAATATGGATTCAAATGTAGCGTCCTCTGAATACTGGGTTGGAGAAACTAATTATAGTTATCTTAATACTAGAGTAAGGGCAATGGAAAGTAAATTATTCAAAAATGATATTTATATTAAACTTTTGAATATGGAAGTTTCTCAAATAGCCAGATTTTTGGGCGAAGGAAACTACAAAGAGGAAATTGAATCTTTGTCTAGGACTTATAGAGGTGTAGAGCTTATTGAGCATTCAATCAATACAAATTTGGGGAATAGTTATCATAAACTATTAAAAATGAGCGGGGAAAAAGCAGTGAAATACGCTTTTGCAATACTGACAAGATGGGACATCCATAATATAATCTCTATTTTAAGAGGAAAATATTCTAATGCAACTGATTATGAAATTGAAAAAACTCTTATCCCGATAGGAGAGATACCCTTTAATTTTATACTCTCCCTTGTAAAAATCTATAGTTATGAAGATGTTCTTAGAAGATTAAAAAAATTAGATAAATTTGATTTTTTGGATGAAACTAAAGATATTGCTGATATAGAATCAGAACTTTTCAAAATGTACTTCAAAAATACTCTTGATAATTTTAAAAAAGAAAAGAAATCACTTTTTTTTAAGTTTATTCGCACTGAAATTGATATTATAAATATAAAAAATATTATGAGGATGAGAAGATACGGATTTGCTTTCGATGAAGAACAAAAAAATATTATTGAAGGTGGATTATTCATTAGTATTGATGATCTAAGTTCTCTTTTAAGATCCTCTGGCGATGATTTTTTAAAAGAAATGAAAAAAACTCCGTATGGACCTATTATAGAAATGCACTGGCAAGAAAAAACTCTATTTTATTTGGAAGAATCTCTAGAAAAATACTTAATGAAATATGCAAAAGAACAGTTTATAGGAGATCCTTTCACGATTATGCATGTTCTCCACTATATTATCTCAAAAAAGATTGAAGTAGAAAATATCCGGAAAATCTCTAGGGGGAAAGCATCTAACATTGAAAAAAAAATAATAGAGGATAGTTTGGTGATCTGATGGAATTCGGGATAATTGGTGATGAAGAGTTTGTCGTCGGCTTTAAGTTATTAGGGATTAAAAAAAGTAAAAGAATAATTAATGATCAAGAATTTGAAGACGGTCTTAATGAAATGTTTAAGGATAAAGAAATAGGGATTATCATTATTCAACCTGAGTATTACCAAAATCTTTCAAGCAAAACAAAATTAAAGGTCGACACTTCAGTAAAACCAACAGTAATAGCACTTGGTGAAAAATTGAGCGACATACTGGGAGACAAAATAAAACATGTAATTGGAGTTGACCTGTGGGGTAATTAATTTGGAAAACAAAGGTACAATTTATAGGATATCTGGGCCTGTAGTTACGGCAACAAATATAGATGCCAAGATGAATGAACTAGTCCGAGTTGGGAAAGAAGGACTGTTTGGAGAAGTAATAGAAATTGATTATGATAAAACAATTATCCAGGTTTACGAGGACACATCTCTTCTAAAACCGGGCGATATAGTAACAACCACAGGAATGCCATTATCTGTTGATTTGGGCCCAGGTTTACTCGGCTCAATTTACGACGGAGTTCAAAGGCCATTACCAGAACTTGCACTTTTAATGGGAGAATTCATCAAGAGGGGTGCTGAAACTCCCGGAATTGATAGAGAAAAGAAATGGGAATTCTTCCCATTAAAGAAAAAGGGTGATAAAGTAAATTTTGGAGAAGCAATAGGTTATGTTAATGAGAATGAGCATACAAAGCATCTCATAATGTCCCCTCCAAATATATCTGGAGAAATTGTAGAGATTATAGAAAAAGGGAGTTACTCTGTTGAAGAAATATTGTGTAAGTTAGATAATGGCGCAGTAATAAAAATGTATCAAAGATGGCCTGTCAAAGTTCCAAGACCTTTTAAGGAAAAAATGATTCCTAATGTTCCTTTGGTAACAGGTAAGAGAATTATAGATGTTTTATTCCCTTTAGCTAAGGGGGGCACAGCTGCAATACCTGGGCCTTTTGGAAGCGGTAAGACTGTAACACAACAACAGTTGGCTAAGTGGAGCGATACTAAAGTTGTTGTTTATATTGGGTGTGGTGAAAGAGGAAATGAAATGATTGATGTCCTTACCGAATTCCCGAAATTGGTAGACCCTGTAACTGGTGCCCCATTGATGGATAGAACTGTACTTATAGCAAATACTTCAAATATGCCTGTAGCAGCAAGAGAAGCTTCAATATACACAGGAATAACTATCGCAGAATATTATAGGGACATGGGACATGACGTTTCACTTATGGCAGATTCTACGTCAAGATGGGCAGAAGCCATGAGAGAAATATCCTCAAGATTAGAAGAAATGCCTGGTGAGGAAGGATATCCTGCATATCTTTCCTCTAGATTATCAAGTTTTTATGAGAGAGCAGGAATTGTCCTTACTTTAGGGGGAAAAATAGGTTCAGTAACAGTCATAGGTGCAGTTTCTCCACCAGGAGGGGATTTTTCAGAACCTGTAGTTCAAAATACTCTAAGAATAACTAAGACATTTTGGGCGTTAGATTCAAATCTTTCACAAAAAAGACATTTCCCATCAATTAATTGGCTTGAATCCTATTCTCTTTACTACGATTCTCTAAAAGAATGGTTTGAAAGTAAAGTATCTATTGATTGGGACAGAACTAGAGCAGAAGTAATGGAAATATTACAGAAGGAAGCAGAGTTACAAGAAATTGTTCAACTTGTAGGCGCCGATTCTCTGCCCCCAGACCAACAATTTTTATTAGAAATAGCCCGGATGCTGAGGGAGATATTTTTACAGCAGGATTCTTATCATGAAGTGGATGAATTTCACCCTTTAAAGAGACAATTTTCACTTTTAAATGCAATTATTAGATTTTCTCGATTTGGTAACAACGCAATTGAGAATGGAGTTGAAATTGATAACATACTAAAGCTTGAGTCTAGAGCAGAAATATCAAAAGTTAGATATCGGAAAGATTTTGAAAGTAAGATAGGTTCAATCAATGAAACTATGTCTAAGGAATTCAAGGCACTTTTAGGGGTGGAATGATTTGGTTAAACAATACAAAACTATTACTTCTGTAATTGGACCTCTAATTTTCTTAGAAAACACTGAAAATATAGGATACGGAGAATATGTCAATATGAATCTTCCCGATGGAAGCATGAAAAGAGGCCAAGTATTGGATACCTCAGAAAATAGAGTCATTGTTCAAGTTTTCGAAGGAACTAGAAATATTGATAAAAATGTTTATGTCAAGTTTTCAGGTGATGTTCTAAAAGTTCCAGTCTCATACGATATGCTTGGAAGAGTATTCTCTGGTTCAGGAGATCCACTGGACGGCGGACCGAAAGTTATACCTGAAGCTAGATTGGATATTAACGGGCTCCCAATTAATCCTTACAAAAGAGCACCCCCTCATGAATTTATTCAGACAGGTGTTTCTGCTATTGATGGAATGAACTCATTAATCCGAGGACAGAAACTTCCAATATTTTCTGGGTCTGGATTGCCTCACAATCAACTAGCTTTGCAGATAGCAAGGCAGGCAACAGTCTTGGATTGTTCTGAAAGTTTTGCAGTTGTCTTTGTTGCAATGGGTATAACTGAAGAAGAAGCAAAATACTTTATTAGTGATTTTGAAAAAACAGGCGCATTAGAAAGAGGAATTGTCTTTCTAAATCTTGCTTCTGATCCCTCAATTGAAAGACTAATCGTACCAAGAATAGCTTTAACTACTGCGGAATTTTTTGCATTTAACTACGATATGCACATGCTAGTGATAATGACGGACATGACAAACTATTGTGAAGCTTTAAGAGAAATAGGTTCTGCCAGAGAAGAAGTCCCAGGTAGAAGAGGTTACCCCGGCTATATGTATACGGATCTTGCTTCAATTTATGAGAGAGCAGGAAGGATAGAAGGTAAGAATGGTTCTGTCACACAAGTACCTATCCTAACAATGCCAGGTGATGATATAACTCATCCCATACCTGATTTGTCTGGGTATATTACCGAAGGCCAAATTATAGTTTCTAGAGACCTTCAAAGAAAAGGAATATATCCTCCAATTGACGTTTTACCTTCTCTATCAAGGTTGATGAGCAAGGGGATAGGTATAGATAGAACTCGAGAGGATCATAAATCTGTTTCAGATCAATTGTATGCCGCATATGCTGAAGGAAAAGATCTTAGAGGCATTGTTTCAATTGTTGGTAAAGAGTCTCTTTCAAAATCGGATAAATTATTCTTAGATTTTGCTGATGATTTTGAAAAAAGATTTGTGACACAAAAATCTACCGAGAATAGAGGGATAGGAGACACACTAGACATCGGATGGGAGATTCTTTCAAAACTTCCCGAAGATAAATTACTAAGGGTAAGCGATGAGTTAATTGGAAAATATATGAGGAGATTCAAGAATGCCCCAGATAAAGCCGACTAGGTCTGAGTTGATTAAACTCCAGAGAAGAATCAAGCTGTCTAAAACAGGATATAACATACTAAAAAAGAAAAGAGACGGTCTAGTAATGAATCTTTTTGGCATGGTAAAGGATGCCAAAGAAGCCCAAGAAACTCTTGAAGAAAACTATGAAATTGCAAAGAAATATCTTGGGATGACGATAGCTTTTGAGGGTGAAATTGCTGTAGCTTCTTGCGCACTAATTAAAAAAGGTACTCCAGAATTTCATTTAGACAATAAAAACATCATGGGTGTTCAAGTGCCCACAATATCCGATTTATCTTTTAAAAAAGGCATAAATGAGAGAGGATATAGTATTATATCAACTTCCTCCAAAATTGATGAAACAGTAGAACAATATGAAAAAGTTTTGGAATATGTTGCAAAAGCCGTCGAAGCAGAATCAACTCTTAAAAAAGTATTAAATGAAATTGAAATAACCAGAAGGAGAGTAAATGCTTTAGAATCAAAAATTATACCAAAATTGGAATCACAGAAGAAATTTATTGACTTTAGGTTAGAAGAGCTAGAAAGAGAGAATAAATTCAGGCTAAAAATGATTAAAGATAAAAAATCCAAGAAAACCCTTGTTAATATTACATAAAGTTTTAAAAAAGAAGATAATTCAAGTTATTTATGGACAGAATAACTGCTACTAAATTAGTAATTACTATTTCAATATTACTTCTTGGTATTTATCTTGTCTATCCTATAATCCCGGGTATAATTGGAGGATTGATCTTCTCTTATGCATTTACTCCAGTTTACAATTTTATTTACAAAAAATTAAAAATGAGAAGTGTATCAGCTACACTAACAACTTTATTTATATCTGCACCATTTCTCATTGTCTTATTGTACGGATTCTATAAAGCCCTTGAACAACTTACATTTGTTACACAAGTATTAAAAAAAGAAACGCCGACTACAATCTTTGACCTTCTAGGATTGGAAGTTGAAGGTAGTCCTTTCTACGGAGTAATAACTGAAACCTTCCCACAAATTGTTAACATCTCAGATTTTTTCTCTAGTACAATGGGGCAACTTCCCCTTACCTTGATGAACGTCGTTGTATTATTTCTCTCTCTTTTCTATTTCCTGAACGAGAAAGATAGAGTGGAAAGTTATTTTGAGAAAATAATTCCAACTAATCACAAAAGAGATATAATTGAGATACTCGGGCCCACTAAAAGAGTAATCAATGGCTTGATTTATGCAAACGTCATGAGTGCAATGATTATGGCATTCCTTGCAACAATTGGATTTTTAGTGATAGGAGTACCATACTCTTTTCTGTTGGGACTATTGACTGGATTGGCCGCACTGTTGCCTGTTGTTGGCCCGTGGACTATATTTTTACCTGTTGGTTTTTATTATATCCTAACAGGAGAAATTGCCCAAGGTTTGGCAATATTAACTTATGGCGTGATAGTTCTTTTTATTTTGTATAATTTCTATATTTTCCCAAAGCTAGGTGGAAATAAAGCACAATTGCATCCGTTTATAGTTTTAGTCGGATTTTTAGGAGGAGCATATATGTTCGGAGCTTTGGGGATACTCTATGGGCCTATAATTTTAGGATTATTAAAAGGTCTAACAGAGGGCTTGTTCAAAGAATCAACAATGAAAAGAAAGTTTTTTAAATTATAATAAGGCTTTCATTATGTTGATTTATATGGACAATTCAATATTTTCAGAAACTGCAAATAGAGTAAAAGCATCAGAAATTAGAGAAATTCTCAAGCTTACTCAAAAACCAGGGATAATCTCTCTTGCAGGAGGTCTTCCAAACCCACAAACATTTCCTTTGGAAGATATTAAAAAGATTGTAAACGACGTTTTAAATTCAAATAACAATGGATTACAGTATGGGCTTACTGAGGGGGACCCTGAGTTAAGACAATATATTGCAGAAATGATGTGTAAATACGGTATTACTTGTAATCCAGATGATATCCTAATTACTAGTGGATCCCAACAGGGATTAGACTTGGTATCAAAAATTTTGATTAATCCAGGGGATATAGTAATTGTCGAGGCTCCAAGTTATCTTGGTGCTTTGAGTGCATTTAGATCTTACCTGTGTGATTTCGTTGATGTTCCTTCAGATGGAGAAGGAATAAGAACTGATCTATTAGTTGAAACACTTGAAACCTTAAAAGAAGATGGAAAGAAAGCTAAAATGTTGTACTTAGTTCCAAATTTCCACAACCCCACAGGTATTACTACAAGTGATAAGAGAAGAAAAGAAATAATTAAAATTGCCAACGACTATGATTTAGTTGTAATTGAAGATAATCCTTATGGGGAACTTAGATATGAAGGAGAGCATCTTAAAGCAATTAAGTCTTATGACACTGATGGGAGAGTTATATACTTAGGTACATTCTCTAAGATACTAGCACCAGGATTCAGAATTGCATGGGCAGTCGGTCATGGAGAATTAATGAAAAAAATGGTAATTGCAAAACAGGCTGTCGACTTACATACAAATGCTTTTGGTCAGCGAATAGCTGCTATTTATTGCCATAATTACTTAGATAAACATCTAGTCAAAATACTAGATTTCTACAAGATAAAAAGAGATGTAATGCTATCTTCTTTGGATGAATATATGCCAAAAGAATGCAAATGGACAAAACCTGAAGGTGGAATGTTTAATTGGGTGGAATTGCCAGAATACGTAGATACAAAAGAAATGTTCACAGATGCAATTAATTCAAATGTTGCTTATGTCATCGGCAGTGCCTTTTACATAGAAGAAAATCTAGGAAGACATACAATGAGATTGAATTTTTCATTCCCAAAAGACGAAGAAATTAATCTTGGGATAAAGAGGCTTTCCGAAGTAATAAGGAGATGGCTGTAGATGAAAACTCTCGTCGCTTTAATATCGACAGGAAAAGGAACTTGGGGCCATGTAGGCAGGCTAATTAATGAAGAATGGGACAAGATAATCATTGTAACAAACGATTTTGGCCGAGAAAAGTTCAATCCAAGTAAAGATGTAGATTGGATAGTGGTAAATCCCTCCATGCCAATAGAAAATATAAAAAATGCAATAAGGGATAGACTCCCTCAAGAAATTGGCGACGAAATTTATGTTAGTTTAGTTTCAGGTTCAGGAAAAGAGCATATGGCCTTGCTTTCTCTTTTAAACGAGACTGGCAAAGACTATAAATTCATCTCACTTACTATGGACGGAATAGGATATTTCTAGGGATTTTATGAAATTGAATATACCATATAAGAAAGAATCTGTTTTGATAGAGATACCAGATAAGAATCTTCTTGCAATTGTTGAGCCAAAGGAAGTTAAAGGTTCAGCAAAAGAAAATGTATTAAAAAAGACAATCGAAAATCCAACAAATCATATACCTTTAAAAGATTTTTTAGATAAATACAAAAGTATTCTTTTCCTGATAAACGATGGCCAAAGACCCACACCAACTAAGAAGGTTTTAGATACAATATACCCCACAATGAAGCCCTATATGGGTAAAATTGAATTTATGATAGCCACAGGATCCCATAGAGTTCCAACAGAAGAAGAGTTCAATAATATTTTTGGCACTTATTACTCTGAGTTTAAGAATAAAATTACCGTTCATGATTCTATAAAAGAGGAGCTTCTTGAATACTTGGGAAAAACAGAGAGAGGCACAGAACTCTACATTAACAAGAAAGTACTTGAAAATGATGCGATAGTAACAATAGGGTCTTCTGAGCCCCACTATTTTGCAGGTTACACAGGTACTAGAAAATCTTTCTTGCCCGGAGTATCGTCTATTAAAACAATAACTGCAAACCACAAGCATGCATTATCCCCAAACTCTAAGACATTATCGCTCAAGGGAAATCCAGTCCACGATGACATGGAAGACGCAGTAAGACAGATAATGAAGATAAAACCCAACGTTTTTGCAATAAACGTCGTGGCCGATGGGGAAGGCAATATATTTGATGCACAGGCAGGAGATATAGTAGAGATATTATATGAATCAGCTAAAGCAGTTGACAAATTATTTTGTGTGCCTGTTCCTGGAAAAGCAGATATAATAGTATCAGTAGCACCATACCCAATGGATGTTAGCTTATATCAATCTCAAAAAGCACTTGAAAACACTAAACTTGCTTTGAAAGATGGGGGCATTATAATTCTTGTTTCAAGTTGCAGAGATGGAATTGGGGACAAAACTTTCTATGATCTATTGAAAGATAACGATACTCCTGATGAAGTGATAAAGGCAACAGAAAAAAATTATGTTCTTGGATATCACAAAGCAGCAAAGATAGCTGAACTTGTAACATGTGGAGAGATATGGGCGATAACAGATCTCGAAGATAAAGTACTGGAAGAGATATTCATTGTCCCTTACAATTCACTTCAAGAATCTATAGACAAAGCATTATCTGCAAAAGGAAAAGACGCTAAAGTTTTAGTATTCCTAGATGGAAGTTCCACAGTTCCATTGGTATAATTTTTATATTTTTATTTTAATCAATAGATTTGGGGATAAATAGGTATAAATTTTGGAATATTCTTTTATAAACATGCATAAAAATAATTTTAGAGATATGCAAATTGAAAGCTTACGTAATGCACGATGAAGCATCCCTAAAGAAAAGCATATAAAACAAAGAAAATGAACTCACATGAATTCAAATGGACAAAGACAAAAAAATACTCTTGTGGCTCATCGCAGGTTCAAGAGGAGGTATAAATAGGGCTTTAATACTGAAATATATTATCTCTAGCCCGTCAAATGCCAACAGAATATCTATAGCCACAGGTATAGAATACAAAACTGTCCAGCATCATTTAAGTATATTAGAGAAAAATGGTCTTTTATCCACTGTCGGGGATAAATATGGAAAGACCTATTTCCCTTCAGAATTACTTGACAAAAATATTGATAGCTTTAATGAAATTTGTAAGGATATGGGGTTAGATGGTAATGAGTTTAAAGATTAATAAATTCTTAGGTTTATCAGGAATAGGACTTATTCCAAAAAAACTAGTTCAAAGTGGGGTCTGTGAATATCCCATGCACAGTATATGGGAAAGAGGATACATGTTCCAACTAAAATATGCCGTTTCTTTAATTAACATAGGATTAATTTTAGCAGTTTTTGTTCTTTATGCAAATATATATAGAAAAACTAAATCTCCCTTTTCCTTAGGCTTGACTATATTCTCATTTGCATTTCTAATTAATATTTTAACTTCAAGCCCTATATTACAAGTTGCATGCGGATTCAGATCAAGCGGTCTTGGACCATTTTTAATACTCCCAGATCTATTTATAACTATAGCATTGTCAATACTTGTTTACCTTACAACAAAGTAAATGTCTCGACCCAAAACCTTTAAATGCTAGTTAGAGAGTCTTATAAAAACTGTATTAAAATATTATTAAAATTATGGTGATTTTCAATGGAGGCGCCAAAACCTTTAATTGTACAAGGGGACCGTTCAATGTTTCTTGAGGTGGCCAATCCCTTGTACGAAGATGCAAGAGATGATATTTCAAGATTTTCAGAACTTGAGAAAAGCCCAGAACATATTCACACGTATAGACTTTCTGACCTTTCACTTTGGAATGCTGCAGCAGCTGGCTTAACGAGTGAGGAAGTTATCAATATTCTTTTGAAATACTCAAGATACGATATACCTTCTAACGTTATAACTGATATTAAAGATATAATGTCTCGGTTTGGAAGACTGTCATTAAAGAAGATTAATGAGGATCTAGTTCTTTTTTCACAAGATGATATTCTAATAAAAGAAATCCAAAACAATGAACGTATTAAAAAATATGTTTTAGCAGCTATAGACAACAACAACCTTAGAGTAGACTTCAATAGTAGAGGTTTTTTGAAACAGGATCTAATAAAAATCGGGTGGCCTGCACTTGATTTAGCAGGATATGAAGATGGAGATTATTTAGATATCAATCTTTTAAGCACTACAAAAAGTGGCTCTTCATTTAAACTAAGAAAATATCAGGAAGACGCAGTAAATGTCTTCTATAGGGGTGGAGGAGTAGAAGGAGGGAGTGGAACTATAGTTCTTCCTTGTGGCGCAGGTAAAACAGTAATAGGTATGGGAGTAATGTCTAAAGTTAAGACCAATACCCTAATTACTTGCCCAAATGTTATCGCCGTTAGGCAATGGATTGATGAGATTCTAGATAAAACAGATATAACTCCGGATAAAATAGGAGAATATTCTGGAGAAGTAAAGGAAATTAAAGAAATCACAGTAACAACTTATCAAATCTTGACATATAGGAATAAAAAGGATGAAGAATTTACTCACTTCAATATTTTTGATAAAAAAAATTGGGGGCTTATAATATATGATGAAGTTCATTTACTTCCCGCACCCGTATTTCAAGTAACGGCTCATATACAATCAAAGAGAAGACTTGGTTTAACAGCTACTCTGGTGAGGGAAGATGGGAGAGAAAAGGATGTTTTCAGTCTAATTGGTCCGAAAAAATTTGATATGCCTTGGAAAAATCTTGAACAACAGGGCTGGATAGCCGAAGCAATATGCTACGAAATTAGAGTGCATATGCCTGAGAAATCTAGAATAGTATATGCAACGTCTGATGATAGAAACAAGTACAGGATAGCTGCAGAAAATCCTTTCAAGTATGAAATGGTAAAGAGAATAATTGAACATCATAAAAATGATAGAATCCTGATTATTGGCATGTATATAGAGCAACTTGAGAAAATTGCTGAATTCCTTAAAGCCCCACTAATAACTGGTAAAATTCCAAATAAAGAGAGGGAAAGGATATATTCAGATTTCAGAAAGGGAAAGATAACTATTCTTGTTGTGTCCAAAGTGGCTAATTTTGCCATAGATTTACCGGATGCAAATGTAGCCATCCAAGTTTCTGGTACCTTTGGATCCAGACAGGAAGAGGCCCAGAGACTTGGTAGAATATTGAGGCCAAAGAAAGATGGATCATCAGCAAAGTTTTATTCAATTGTCACAAAAGATACTAGAGATCAAGAATACTCCGCTAACAGACAAATATTTTTAACAGAACAAGGCTATAAATATGTTATAGTTGATGACCATAATGTAGAATGTATATTAAAGTGATAACATGATTGAAGGAACAATTGATGCTGGAGCATGTGGATTTGTTAATAAAGTTAAAGTAAAAAGAAAAGGACTTGGATTCAAAGTTGAAATAAAAACTGACTGTAAATTAGTTGAAAAATTTTCGGAAGACATAGAAACTTTGGACAAAGATGTAGTGTTCAAAAAGATGCCAATAAATCCAGTTTACCAAAAAGCTGATATCCTGCATGCAGTATGCCCTGTTCCATGTGGGATCTTAAAAGCCTGTGAAGCTGAAGCTGGCTTTGCTATAAAGAAGAGCGTTAAAATTGATTTGGAAGAAAAAGAAGAATAAAAATAAAAATTGTATTTATCCTAAGCCTATCTTAAACGGGCTCCACCTGCGCCACCGCCTCTACCGGAGGGCATAAACGGTGCGAGCCATTGAGCGAGTGATCGTGGTGCTCTTGTCTGCATCAATACTTTTCCATTACCGGATACATTTGCAATAAGACCTTCACCGCTTAGAATTGTAGATTTCCAGCCACCAACTTTTTCAATACTATAAGTAACACCGGCAGAAAAAGCGACAAGATGTCCAGTATCAACTTTGAACGATTCTCCCTTTAGTTCTTTCTCGATTATAGATCCATAATTCGATATAAATAGATCTCCAGCCCCATCAGCCTTTAAGAAGAACAATCCTTCTCCGGATACTAACCCTTTTAGGCCTTGAAATTTGGTATCAATAGTTATTTCTGGAGAACAGCACATGTAAGCCCCACCCTGCAAGAACCATGTTTCGCCCTTCATTTTGATGTGAGTAATATCTCCGGGGTATCCGGGGGCAAAGCTAATCGTACCTGGACCATTACTTGTGAATGTGTTCATAAATAGTGATTCTCCACCAAGTACGCCTCTTTTTAAAGCTCCTCCAATGCCGCCTTTCATTTCAGTTTTTAAACTGACATTAGGGGACATAGTTACCATTGCACCAGCTTCTGCCACTATGGATTGTCCACTATTCAAATTTACATTTAAAATACTAAAAACTGGCCTGTCTTTTATTTCGAATTTATATCCTTGTCCCCCGCTACCTGTAAATCCAGGAGTTGCTGGGGCACCAGCACCTAATTTAGCACCGCAACCGGTACAGAATTGGCTGCCATCAGGGTTCTGTGAACCACAACTTGCACAAAATGCCATTGAAATCACCAACATAGATGTGCTGCTTTGATTTAAATAGTTTTTGAAATGTTAAGTATATTGAACATATTTCAGCGATATATATAGATTATAGTGAATAATTATATAATTCTAATAATACACTAAAAATATTTTTTTACTAAATATTAGGAGAATTTCAAAAGATTTAAAAAGAGTGTAGTTTGAATCATTTATAGAATACCCATGATAAAAGTAAAACTATATGCAGAATATCGAGATATTATAGGGAAAAACGAGATAGAGATACAATGTGATCAGATGACTTTTAAAGAGATTGTTGAGTATATTTCAACTACTTATAATAAAGAATTCATAAAAGCAGCTATCCAAAATGGAAAAATCAATGAATACATGCTTGCAATGGTTGGAGAGACAATGCTTAATTCAATCGACGATACGATAAAAGACGGTGAAACCTTAAAAATACTCGCCACAGCCCATGGAGGCTAATATTATATTATTTAACATTATAAGTTATAATTGAGGATTAGGAATTGTTATAAGCCTTTTTATAACTTTATTAGTAATTTAAAGTTATATGATAACTTATTTTTTTTTGCCGTGAAACAATTATACCCGAAACTTTAAAATATATATGAGAACATTGAAGTTTGATAAAGATGAAAGTATGGATTGACATATCAAATACGCCACATGTAAACTTCTTCAAAGGCATCATAAAGAATTTCGAGGCAAGAGGTCATGAAACTTTTGTTACTTCTAGGAATTTTGATGGACTTTCCGCTTTATTAGATTTACACGGAATAAAGCACACCGTTGTTGGTAGTCATGGTGGATTCTGTAAGAAATCAAAATTAGTTGAAAGTTCTAAGAGGATCCTTGAATTGTCCGAGATAATCAGTGTTGAAGACATCGATTTATCACTATACAAGCATTCAGTTGAAGGTGCTAGAGTATCATATGGACTTGGGATACCCTCAATCTGCGTATTAGACAATGAAACTGCAATAGCTCAAAACAAGCTCATGCTGCCTTTATCCTCAAAAGTAATTGCCCCAGAAGCAATACCTCTTGAAGAAATAACGCGATATGGGGTGCATGAAAGTCAAGTTATACGTTTTAATGGTTTTTGTGAAATTGCTAACGTTGGCGATTTTAAATATGACGATTCTTTTATATCTGAATTAGGTCTTTGTGAGGACAAATTTACAATTGTCATGAGGCCAGAGCCTGTAAAGGCAAATTACTATAATGGCAACAAAGACAAAACAATAATTAAGGCGATACTTGAAAAAACAAAATGCCTAACAGATTATCAATTTGTAGTCTTTCCAAGATTTGAAGAGCAAAAATCTGTTTTTAATTATGATAATGTCGTCATCCCGGAAGAACCTGTCGATGCTCTTAGCCTTATGAAGTATTCTGACCTTGTTATAAGTGCAGGGGGGAGCATGAATAGAGAAGCAGTCGCTTTAAACACCCCGGCCTTAACTACTTACCCAGAGAAACTCTTGGCAGTAACAAGAAAAATGATAGAACAAGGACTTAAAGTTCATCTCCTGGACCCAGAGAAGATTACTAACTTTATTGAAAAAGATAATAATTTAGACATCTATCAAGATAACAATAAAAAAATACTCTCCAAACTTGAGAATCCAATAGATGTGATTTCAAGAGAAATTAAAACTCTTGGCATCTAATGATTTGAGTTTGAATCTTTTCTGATATTCCCCCTGTAATAGGATGCAAATATTCCTACAAATGACAAACCAGTAAATATGCTAAAGGCTATTTTAACTGCTGATAAAAAAACAGTGTGGTATTCGGGTGTTATCCCAACTCTCCCTATTATCAAAGCAAAAACGACCATTGATATGGCCATGCTCATCATTTGCCCAATTAGCCTCATTGTACCAACCATTGCAGAAGCTATACCGTAAAATTTTTTTTCAACAGAGCTCATTATGGAGTTCATATTGGGGGATGAAAAAAGGGCGTATCCAAATCCAACTAGTATCGAATTTATTACTATAATGGGGATGCTTGTAGTTTTATTGAGAAATGAGAATATTAGAAGACCAATAAATGTTATGCCCATCCCAGCAGTTGCAACGACCCTAGGTTCTACCCTATCTGAGAGTTTCCCTGCATAAGGGGAAAAAATAGCCATAACTAAAGGTTGAGACAGTAAGATTAACCCTGCCTGTTGTGGGCCAAGGCCTTTGATATATTGCAGATACAAACTCAACAAAAAAGTAATTCCAAAAGTAGCGCTGTAGTGTATCAAGGCAGCTATATTTGAAAATGTAAAACCCCTATTGTTTCTAAAAATCCTGACGTTTAACATCGGGCTATCAAACTTGACTTCCCAGTAGATAAATATTAAGATAAATAGGATTCCAAATAAAATGAATCCTGCTCCTTGGACGGATGGTAGAAGTGAGAATCCATATATGGCCATACTCAAGCTCAATGCATATATGATTGTACCAATATAATCCATCTTCTCATTTTTAGCTTCCGCCCATTCTCCCTTGATTAGAACAGTAATAAATGCACTAAATATTCCCATTAAAACACTTGAAATAAATAAACTCCTCCAACCAAAATTTTCAGTCAGTATTCCCCCAATAAAAGGCCCCATTGAAAGTCCTAAATAAACTGCGGCCACAGTGTATCCTAGTGCCTTACCTCTTTCTTGTATTGGGAAAGCAGATGTCACTATAGCAACACTTGTGCTGAACACCATCCCAACGCCTATACCAGTTAAGACTCTTGAGAATATCAGCATTGAAGTGGAATTTGATAGGGCAGAGATTAAAGTAGCAATTGTAAATATAATAATTCCATAAGTGAATATTTTCTTTCTGCCGTACAGATCTGCCAATCTTCCAGAGGGAACAAGTGAAATCGCAGCAGAAAGTAAATAAGATGTTGAAATCCAGCTCAGTAATACCGCATCAATGTTAAATTCATTGCCCAGTGCTGGCAAGGCTATATTAATTGAAGATCCCATAAAAGCTGTCAAGAAAGACGCTAGGGATGCAACAATCAGGATATACATCTTATTGTGGTCTTTTTCCATCCAATCCCTCTGTTAATTATATATTTCCGTATTAGTTGATTATAATTTAAATTTATTTAAATAAGTAAGGTTTTGTATGCCACAAGAGAGGTAAATAATAATCCTCCAAGAGTTGTATTGACGTATGGGAGATACCAGTACAATTTTTCTATCTTTAGTTCCTTTCGAAGAAGCAATAATAACGAAAATAAAATTAAATCACTTAAAAATCTTAAAACTTTCTTGGGGCCTTACACTGAAAATTGAGACGATTCCAAATTAATAAAAAATAAAGGTATAATTTAAATATTCAAGAGTACTATAAATCAATATTAGAGAGGTTTTAAAATGGAATTAACTTTCGAACATGTCAATGGGGAAAAGAAGGGAGATATAAAACTATATGCACTCAGCACTTGCGTCTGGTGTGGGAAAACAAAAGATCTTTTAAAGGAACTAGGAGTTGACTTCAATTTTGTTTTTGTCGATTTATTACAAGGAGATACAAAGCAATACGCCATAGACGAGGTAAAAAAATACAACAAAAATTTCTCATTTCCAACACTTGTAATTAACAATGATAAGGTTATAGTTGGATTCAAAGAGGCAGAGATAAAGGAGGCTTTATCTTAATGTATGAAGAGATGCCTGAAGAGAGAATAAACAAATTATATGAAAAATTAAAAAAGGACGCAGAAGCAGGCGGCTATCACTTAAACCCAGATATTGACTTTACAAAAAAACTAGTAAGGGGGCTCATAGTAAACGAGGATAGATATGGATACCAAGCTTGCCCTTGCAGAATTTCTAGTGGAACAAAGAAAGAGGATATTGATATAATATGTCCCTGCGATTACAGGGATCCAGATCTCGATGAGTATGGAACTTGTTACTGCGCACTATATGTCTCACAAGATATTTTGAATGGAAAAAAAGAACTAGGTTCTATTCCTGAAAGAAGACTGCCGGAAGAAGAAAGAAAAAAACAAACAGAGGGCAAAGTAGAGGGTTTAAGTTCTTTGAAATATCCAGTTTGGCGATGTAAAGTATGTGGTTACTTATGTGCTAGAGACGAACCACCTGAAGTTTGCCCCATATGCAAAGCAAAAAAAGATAGATTTGAAAGATTTTTATAAATTATTCTTTTGATTTTAATAGGTAATACCCTACGTACAGTAGTATTCCATTTAGAACGATAGAGTAAATCATCATCCCAATAACATATAGCCTAAGTGTTCTTACAAACTCGATTATACTTTGCTTGACATTATCATATTCAGTAAGAGAAGATTTTATTTCAGAAAAATCATCTCTGGCAGATTCGAGATTTAATTTCAAATCTTCTATATTTCCCAATATGCCTTCAAATTTAGATAAGTCTTCATTTATCCCAGAAACTAAACCACCAAGCCCTAAGGAGTTCAGAGTGCCAACGAAGGATTTCATGTTGGCCAGTCTTTGCATGTATTCTCTTGTGTCAATATCCTTTAGATACAGATTGAACTCTTCCAAATTTTCGTCAAAAGTATCCACATGGGTCTTTATAGAATCTATTTTATCAAAGAGGGGTGCTGTTTTATCATAGACATTATTTAGATTCATCAAAGTGAAAGAAGATATAGAAATAGAAAATATTAATCCGATTACAGAAATAATAATTAACATTTTTCCCAAAGTTTTTTTATCCATTTATACACCTCAATACATCCTTAACATCGGCATTTGTTTTAACAGAAACTGGAGAGAAATGGGTGGCCGATGCGTCAAATCCTAACTCCTTTAACTTTTTAATCATTTCTTCTGTTTTTGGGATTTTGATCTTATAAATATGGGCTAGTTGATGGATATCGTAAAATAGAGGCGTATCTAGTTCATTTTCAACTATTTTCAAAAACTCTAGTGGTTTATCGCTTAGGAATTCTCTTGATTCATATTCTTTAACGCAATCACTAACAAATTTAGCATCCTTTATAGTTGATATCCATATTGGGTGTGAAAAAGATACTTTTTCTCCACAACTGGGGCAAACTGGAATATAAGAATCTGTAGCCTCTCTGAATCCACATTTACAGTTTATTGCAAATCCAAGATTATTCAAAGTTTTGTTTGTCCTCTCCTTTCCATATTTTACTTCAAAATATGCCCTGATAAAATGCTCTTTGGTATATGAAAGCATTGGCCTTACTGACAGGTTGTATTTTGCTGCATTTCTAGCGACTTTTCCAATAAGTATCCTTACAGCTAGCTCATGGGTAAAACTGCATTTCAATGGTTTTGAATCATATTTTCGTTTACAGGAGGATACATGGGCACCTGTCAATGCTGAAGTATCTGTTGCAGTCAAGAATAAGTAGGAATCATTTTTTAGTATCCTAAATGCCCCGTCTAGAAATCTTACAGGGGAACCAAAAGGATCAATATCAACAACTTCAAACTTCCCATATACATGATTAAAATCTGATTTTGTTATTGGCGCTTCTAGTGAATTTAATTTAAGATTTCTTTCAATAAGTCTTGTTGCAGCAGGATTATGGTCATTGAAATAGACTTCCGAGTTTGACTCTAGGATATATCTGATACCTCTAATGCCGGAACCTGAAAGTCCGTCAATTACTTTTCCAGATTCTTTCAGCTTTATTGTATTCATAACTGAGACAGAGATGTCCCTTGAAAAAGCCATTTTAGGATTGTAAAAAACAGGAGTCTTCGCAGTGATCTTTTCAAATTTTGGGACCTCTATCTTGGCCTTACCTTCAGTGAATTCGCATAACTCCATTAATTATAACTTAATATAGTTTCATTTATAAACTTTAATTAGTTTTTTCAATTATGAATTTTAATACGGTGCCTATGAAAATAAGTGAAATATCTCCTGACATGGAGGGCCAAACTGTTTCAGTGGAAGGGAAGATCACTGATATCTATAAGACAAGCGGGCCTCTAGTTTTCAGGATATTTGACGGCAGTGAAATAAGGGCAGTTGTATTTAA
>JAHKLW010000040.1 GCA_020854815.1 Methanofastidiosum sp.
ATCATTGCGGAGTCCTTTTGTAGTTTCGCTAAATGCAAAAGTTATGCAGGTTATTGGATAGAGAAATTTTTATTGAATAATATGCATTATAAAGATTTATGCGAATGACTATAGATCGTTATCTACTGCTTCTAGAATTGTCTCGTTATCGTTTGGTATATAGTTATTCGGGGTTATTCTATAAATTCTATCCCATAACAACAGGCTTGCCTTTACCCAGTTTTCATCGTTAAATTCAATGGATGGAAAATACAATATAGAACCAGATGAGCCACTCATACAAATCCAAGGAGTCCTTTTCCTCACTTATATTTAAGGATTTTGGAGAGGATGCTATGTTGTAGAGTCCTTAATCTATTAAACTTCGAGAGTCTCATTTGCATAATACAGAAGGGGCCAATAAAGGTCGTAATAATTCACGATCCCTTCTTCTGAAAGCTCCATCGATTACCACCTAGATTTCGAGTAGCTTTGATTAGAACGCCACATCTCCCTCATATATCTCGGCGCCGAACTATATACCCTCATCAACCGCAGCATGATCCTTCATCAAGAAGATCCGCTCCTTGGGCGTCTCCGTGAATGCCACAGAGTTCTTTAGGACTGGAGCATACTTGCTGAACTTGTCCAGCTTGACTACATAACCCTTTAGATCCTCTATGGGATACGCATTGAACCCGTTCCTTTCGAGGAGCTTCAGCCCCTGGTTCCTCTCCCCTAACGACTTGAACTCAAACCTGTATGTATCCCGGTTGTAGTGGTAAGCAAGCTGCCTGAAAAGATCCTGGTTATCAGCGAAGAAGTATTTGAAGACCCATAGCTTCCCTACCTTGAAGACGTTAATACGTTTCCGTTTTTCTTCTACATCGAAGGTTTGCACGCTCATTGGCTACTCACACCTCCGTAATCATGGTCTTCGCACCTTTCCAAGAACCTGGGTCAATTAGTTGAATGCAACGCGATGAGAACTAAGACAATCGCACGGTTCGCGAACTAGGGCGCTTTTCGACGCCAAATTACGACGCTTCCTTGTGGAAATTCGCACGTATTTACTAGTAATAGTCGAAGTTGTTCGTGCCGGAGATTTAAACTACTTATTAAATATACATACATTAAATCATGTTATACAGTATAAGTTGAATTATTGAAACAATACTTGCAAGAAATGTTACTACAATCTTTAAAATGCTCTCCATATCAAACGGCCATGTTCTGATCTTATCTATCCGATCGATTGCATGTATATAAGCATTATAAGCGATGCAGGATTCTATATATCTGTTACTTTTATCGTCATTATATATAATAACTTCCAAATCTTTAATTAATTTTAATGTCCTGCTTTCATAAAACTCTTTACAGTTTTTTATTGTTTTATGTATATAGATTCCGGGCAATATTAAAACTATAAAAAAGCCAAATGGTGCAAGCAAAAAAACCGCTAAATCGGAATAAAACAAATATCTTTCATAATTTTGATTCAATATTCCTGATAAAATGCTTGGGAGGCCTATTATCAATGCGCTGTATGAATATAATAAGTTCATATGTATTATGTTTAATTTGCGGACTTGTATTATTGAATTAGGAGCATCGATTTGAAATTTATAGGATTCGTTAGAGATTTTTCGTAACAGTATCATTAATCCTAATATTATATATACTAAAGTCAGGGATGCCACCCAAGCACAAGTCACACCAATAAAGCCCAATATAGAGGTTAACAAAACGTCATTGTATGTGACAAGACCTGCTTTATAATAATTTATAAAATCAAAATATGATAACATAGAGAAGATTATCCCTAGAATAATTGAAATAAATGATATGTAGAAAAACCTATTAGATAATATGGAATATTCTTTGAACCATTCGGGCACAGGTTCATTCTTAAATTTGTATGGTGCAAATATAGCATATAGATAATTGTCCATATTATTACGTACTTTACATGGAAAATATAGTTCGCTACAAATAAATACGTCTAATGATACATCTCGCAATCTCCTTATCATAATCAATATCATAAAAACAGATACTGCCCATAGAAATCCCAAATTATTATAATAGAATTGTTTTGCTAATGGATACGCCAAATCTGATACTAAACCAAGAGTTATTAACGTGCCTATCGACGCAAAAAACACAGCGAATATGAGATATATGCGCGGTATTTTAGTTTTACTAAGCACAAATTCTATATAAAGTTCATATTGACGTCTTAATTTATCCCTACAATTCTCTTTATCTTGCTTCATATAGATCAGACGCTCTAATTCTTCAGATTACACTATCAGATATCAATCTTTCAGAGCCCTCAAAATGATTATATTCTCTGGCCATTATCTTTGTCCTCTTCTTGAAGAACTCATCTCTCTTGAATCGTTGACGGACTAGATGACACCTTCGCATTCACCTTCTGTGTGTATATTTTATCATCTGCAGTGGTGTTCAATCTATTCATTTAAAAGAGTATCCTAATTATGGCTGCAAATACATCAGGATTATTCGCTGAGGTGTAATCTATGATGGTGCTCTTTGAATTGGTCGATAACTCGCTTAGAGTTCTTAGAGGACTATACACCTTCTCCTCAGATACATGTCCCGGGCTCCATCGCCTTCCCACCAGCTAAGGTGCCAGTAGGTGTGGATCCTCGCAACCCCTTCCGCCGAGCATTTCGCTTTCTCCACTATGTAGAACCTCAGATCCTCCATCCTCGAATCAGGCTTCAAGCACTCAACCTCGGTTCTTAGCTGTCGGGCTTCTTCTTCTTCTTCTTCTTCTTCTTCTTGGCTCCTCGCTGTTTTATTTGGTTGGATTTCATAGGTCATCGGTTAAGGATCGGTTTAAATAGTCTCGCTGATTTTTGATCCCACTTCCGTCATACAAAATATAGCATAACCTTATTAATAACCTATTGGAACTATAGACCACTGATATATAATTCGCCGGGGGTAGCATCAGTGGTCGCTCGTAACTTTAAATTGGGAATAGTCCTGTGCAAGAGGGTTAATTTTGGTCTTTTTAGCCCATTACAGATAGCCAATG
>JAHKLW010000041.1 GCA_020854815.1 Methanofastidiosum sp.
GGCCTGGTGGCCTTAGAATTGGCCTTGAGCCGGTCTTTTTGTAGTGTAGGTAAATTTGATTTACCCTTCTAAGGGTAATCTTTTGGATGAAGGCAATCTCACTAGAACTAAGACCACGCTCTTTCATCTTGATTATCCAGGCAATCTTTTTGTCGTTGAGCTTTGCCATACCCCAATAACATTTCCTCACGGGAAATGATTTTGGGATAATACAGAAAATTCCTATTATTCTAATTTAAGAAAAACTTGATTCAATAAAAGAAATTTAATAATAAAAAATAAAAATAATTTAAAAAAGACAAATAAAGATCAGATATTGTGAATTTATAGTTATTTTTCTGTCTTGTCAAAATCTCTCCATGCATCGGCTATTCTCTTCTCAAGTTTGTCAAGGTCCCTTAAGATTATTTCTCTTATGTTTTTGCTTCTACCTCTTTCTTACCTCTCGAAAAGGCTATAGCACTGGCAGAAACATTCTCTATGACATCCCTAGACCATCTTCTGTTCATAACACCTGCTTCTCTTGCAGCAGCCATGATTGAAGCTTTTAACTTCTCCTCATCAAATCGTTCTTTTCTTCCACTCTTCTTTATTACTTCTGTCATACACCCTTAATTAATAACTTTAAAATATTTAATTTTGCTGTTATTGTTTCTTTATTTTAATAACAGACTCTATTTGAATCACAATGGGAGCATTCAAACTCTATTGTTGTATGTTTTATGTTAAATTTCTCTTTCAATATAGAATTAATATTATTTAGTATTTCATGACTTTGATCGACTGTCATATCGGAAATTACTACATGTGCACTAAGTGCATTATAATTTGTTCCCAAAGACCAAACATGCAGGTCATGCACATTATTCACATTTTCTATATTTCTTATTTCACTTTCTATATCATTTACATCAATACCTTCAGGGACTCCTTCAAGAATAATATTTAGACTTTCTTTAAATATCCCCCATGCACTGTAGATTACAATTAGGCCAATCAATATGCTGATTATCGGATCAATCATATAGAATCCTGTTAAAGATATTACAGCTCCAGCAATTAATACCCCAACCCATCCAAGAAAATCTTCAGTAATATGCCAGAATACACTTTTTATATTAAGGTCTTTGTCCTTTCCTTTTAGCATCTTAAAAGCTATTGCACCATTAGTTATAATTCCAAAAACTGCAATTACAAAAACCATTTTTCCATCAACTGGTTCAGGATTTAAAATCCTTAGATAAGCTCTGTAAAATATAAAAAAAGTAAGCAAAATCAAGACAGTTGAATTGATTAAGGCAGCAAGGATTGTTGTCCGTCTATATCCAAAAGTCATATTCTTTGTTGGTGAAGATTGTGCCTTTTGGTTAGCATAGTATGAAATACCAAGAGCTACGGAATCAGAAAAATCATGTATAGTATCACTTAGAAGTGCGAGACTGTTAGATAAAATACCCCCAACAAGCTCAATTACTGTGAAAATGCTGTTCAGTATTATTCCATAAAGAATACTCTTTTTAGCTTCATCATAATGATCATGCATATTTTCTATACTCGCCTATACATATAAATATATTTCGTGGAATTTACTCATTAAAAAATCATAAGACTATTGTTATTTATATTTGTGAAGATGCCGATAAAGAGTATATTTATAAATTCTTTAATTCTCTAACTAAAGATAAGGAGGATTAAAATGGATAACAAATATTCAATAATAAAAACTTTAACGAAATTAAAGACTTATAAAAAAAGAATTTTAGCCACATCCTTTGTAAGTATTGCATTGATATTAGCATTATTTGCTTCTCCTTTATTTGCAGTTCTTCCACCTCAGTATATTTATGGCAGTATAACTGTTGCATCAAATCCTAACGGTGCCTCCATCTCCTTAGTTACTCCTGACGGAACATATATAGGGCCAACTCAAATAACGCCATATACTTTTACCAATATTAAACCTGGCTGGTCTACTATATCTCTCTCCTTAGGAGGTTACCAAAACTGGACAACGCAGGTCTATGTTAACTCTGGGGAAAACGAATATGTTTATGGAAGTCTAACCCCTAATTATAATCCTAATGCTACAGGGTCAATAACTGTAACCTCTCAACCTGCTGGGGCAATAGTTCAATTAATAACCCCATCCGGACTATTTGTTGGCCCCTCTATTAAAACACCGTATACTTTTACAAACGTACCTGTGGGGGTAAGTTCTGTGACTTTTTCTATGAACGGATACCATGACTGGTCTTCCAACATTAGAGTCCAAGCAGGTCAGAATACAAATGTGAATGCTATATTAACTCCTATGGAAACTAAAGGGTCAATATATGTGACTTCATCGCCAACAGGTGCTATTATTGGAGTAGATGGGCAGTGGTGGGGCACATACAGGACAACACCTAACACTATTATGGATTTAACTCCAGGGCATCACGTTATACAGCTTTCCATGGACGGATATCAAATGTGGTCAACAACTATAGACGTAAGTGCTGGGGGAACAGCATATGTTCAGGCTACTTTGCTACCAGAAGATATGCACGGTACCCTTAGCATAACTTCAGATCCTTTAGGTGCAACAGTATCAATAGAAACACCTCATGGAATGTATGTTGGTGAAGTAATCAAAACACCGTATTTGTTGGATAGAATCGATGTAGGATACAGTACAATCACATTCTATAAGGATGGATACGAACCAGTAACAAAGAGGGCATATGTAAAGGCTGACGGAGTCACTTACGTTGACGCTGAGCTAAAACCAATTCTTTTTAAATAAATTATTTTTTCTTTTATTTCATTCAAATCCATTTTTAAGAAAAGAATGTCCCTCAAATCCTAAGATTCTCATCGGGACTATGGGGAGGCATAGATGGCTAGTCCCTTAGCCGTAATTTAATAATCTTAATCTTTAAAGATCTCTCCACCATGCTTGTGAGATGCACTTATCGCATGTTGATGTTCTTTCGTTCCAACAACCATCGCAACAAATATCCCCACACACTAAACACGTGTGCGTATGCGTTATTTCACCGCATTTTTTGCATTCCTTTTCTTCAGAAACATAAATCCATTTGCCAACAGAACGCATTTTTACCACTCCTAAATATCCTACTATTAACTAACTATGGGCTTTACATAACTATAAGGATTTGTAAAAAAACATGTAAAACATGTAAGATTTATGGTGAAAAAAGTGCTCTCCCTTTATTAGTCAATTCAACAATTTTGTTTCTACCTTTAGTAGATACTATAATATAGTTCGACAAAGTTAAGTAACTCATTCTTTTTCCCATAGTTGGTCTTGTAATGTTAATTTCTCTCCCTATGTCTGAAAACGTGGGCTTAACTCCAACTACATTCTTGGCATATACAAATCTTAGAATTTCTAACAAATTTTCTGGAAGTTTTTCCTTTTCTATAGGTGAGATATCTTTTGTCTCTTTTTCTATGAGTTTCATTTCAACATTGCCGAATATCTCTGAATCGACTGAAATGATTACTGTAATGCCTCTAAGATATGCTATCTCCCTTAGATGATGTACAAATGATAAGAACTTACTAAATCCATTCTTGGATAAAAGATAGTCAATTCTATCTATTAGAACAAAGCTTTTTCTTGGTATACCTTCTAAATATTTTTCAATCTCTGTAAAGTTGGGAGAAAGAGAGCCTCGTTTATCTTTTTCTGAAATCCAAATATAGTTGTACTTTCCTTTAATTTGTTTAGAATATTCTAGTTCAGAGGATCTTGTAAGGATATATCCCGAATAGCCAACTTTTAGCAGATCATTAAAAGCTTCAATTGAGAATAGACTTTTTGACTCTTTTACAAGATATATCTTACCAGCTTCTAGATCGAATTTCATCAACTGACGCTTCATTTTTTCTTCTGTAAGCTTTCTTTCTGTGATATCCCTTACAATGCTCAAGACTACTGTTTTTTTCTTAAGTTTGATAATTTTACTGCATATTTCAACTGAGATTGGTCTGTAATCCTTTCTCATAATCTCTGTTTCAAAGCAATAGTAATTTCTCTTCTTAAGTTCCTCAAACATTTCGTTTAGCATCTCAACATATTCTGGAGGATGAATATCGCTAGGAGTCATATTTAGTAGTTCTGTCTTATCGTATCCCAAAAGGTCAGAAGCAATCTGATTTGTTTCAACAAAATTTCCATCAAGTTCATGGATAAATATCGCGTCACTCGCATTGTTGAAAAGTGTTCTGAACTTCTCCTCGCTTTCCTTTAAGGCTTGCTCCGAGTACTTCCTTTCTATTATATGCCCTAATTTTTCTACTATGGCGAGAATTAATTTTCTTTCTGCTGTAAGAAAAGGGCCTTCTTCTAGTTCAGGTCTTTCTTCAAGATAAAATACTTCAAGTTTACCAATATTACTATTGTAATAATTAATCGGGGCATCTAATTTCCACTTAGTCTCTGCAAAATTCCATGTTACAAATTCTTGACCATCTAATTTAATTCTAGCACATGCTATTTCAGGATATTTCCACCCTAGAGGTATCTTTTCCACTATTCTTTGAAATAATTCCTCAAGAGGGATATTTGGCATTTCATTTACTTTTGAGATATCATATAGACAGTTAAGTTCTTTTACGCGCTCTTTTAGAATGTCGAGGAGAACATCCTTTTCACCTTCAAGTTCCTCTAATCTACTTTTTATTATTTCAAGCTCACTTATTTTTGAGTGCTGAACTCTAAGCTCTTCAATAAGCTCTTCTTTTGATATGTCTTCATCTCTTTTCAATCAATCACTTCAGTAATTAATGGCCTAAATTAATTTCCACCTATGTAATTTCGTATTAAATATGCCACGGACTTTAAAAGGATTTATATTAGATCAAAAAATGAAATTAAATAAAAATATCTTAAGACAATAATTATAATGCTTAAACTCATTTTTAGAGGAACTAGCATATTAACTTACTAGTAAAGTGGGGGTATTAAAATAGAGAATAACTACTATTTTGATAAGAATGATCCTAAAGACATTGAGGAAGTTGTTAATACTGCAATAAAACTGATAGAAGAAGGAACAGAATTTCAATTTATAGAATTTGAATTAAATGGAAAAAATAAAATAATTAGATATTGTGAGATTACGATTGTTACAGATTGAGTATTACTCTAGCAATAACAGGCAGAAACTTGTAAAGCACATACCTTCATTAGGCACTACTTTTAGATCATATCCTGAATTTTTGGCTGTTTGGTAGACATCTATACCTACACTCTCCATTGAAGGTCTTGCTATTCGCCTGTAAATACATCTCCTCTTATCAAATAGACTTGGAGTTTGAACTTGATCCGCACTGCAGTTGTCGCATAATTTGCAAGTACCTGCACCATAAGCGAATGCTTTGTACAGTCCACTAAGAAAAGCCTCTCTTTCTAACTCGGCCATTAGTTTTTGAATACCTCGCCACTCCATTCTATCTTTAATATCTCCAAATTTTATTATCAATGCTTTGTCGTATTCTTCTAATCTTTTCCTTGTTTCCTTGGGTGGCTGAACATAAGGTGGGCAAGTATACTTCTTTCCATACTGAGTACACCCAAATTCACATTTTTGTCTTACCCAATCATTAACCGAAATATTTTCTATTGGAATAACTTTTGCGGAGGTCGCCCCTCTGCTCATGGCCATCTCAATTAACTTCTCATACATATCTTTCAATTTACCACTTTTATTAATAAAAAATTTAGATTTAAATAGTTTCCTAATTGAAATAGCATTAATTATAAAAATGTGAAAGATGATTATCTATTGGTGATAAAATGGAAATGCCACAAAATGTAATAGATTTAATTCAGCAGCAGCATCTAGCCTTTGTTTCAACTTCAACTACAAACGGAATGCCAAATGTATCCCCAAAGGGAAGTATATCTGTAGTAGATAAGGATAGATTAGTCTTTGCAGAAATAGCCTCGCCCCATACAATATCCAACTTGAAGGATAATCCCAATGTATCTTTGTATGTACTTGATAGGGAAACTAACAAGGGCGTACAAATAAAGGGTAAGGCAACTTTGATGAATAGCGGACCTATATTTCAAAATATCTCCAAAGCATTGAAGGAGAAGACACCCCATCTTCCACCAGCAAACTATGCAGTCTTAATAGATGTTACAGAGATATTCCCTTATAGGATGTAATTTAATTTTTTTATTTTAATTTTAATTTTATTGTTCTTTATTTTTGTATATTAAATTTCTATCAATAGCACCCTAATCGAAATCTATAAAAAATACTCTCAAGTCTTATTTTCAGTGACATTATGGAAATACAATTTGAGCGCATGGATGAAGAGCATAGAACGGACGTAATAGATATTTTTAACTATTATATTGAAAATGGATTTGCGGCATATCCTGATAATAAACTCCCATATGAATTTTATGACATGTTCCTTATAATTACAAAGGATTACCCTGCAGTAGTAATTAAATCCGATAAAAATGAAGTGATAGGATTTGGATTTATCCATTCTTATAGTCCTTTTTCAGTATTTAATGAAACTGCAGAGATATCTTATTTTATTAAGGAAGAGGCAACTGGTCAAGGAATTGGTAAAAAGACTTTAGATTATATAGAATCAGAAGCAAAAAAAATGAACATATCTAACATATTGGCTAGCATCTCTTCGCTAAACGAGGGAAGTATAAATTTTCACAAGAAAAATGGATTTAAAGAATGTGGAAGATTTGTAAAGATTGGTAAGAAATTTGGTAAACACTTTGATGTAGTATGGATGCAAAAAATACTATAATTTTTAAATTATTCTTTTCTTGATTTTATTCTATCATATTTATAAGTGGAACTATTACTTGGATATCTGGTGCCCGAATGAAATGTCCTATGTGCGGATTTGAGACAGATTTGACTTACTGTCCTAACTGTGGTATGTATCCCTTAGAGCAAGATACAGTTAAATGCGCTTCATGTGGGAATGAGAACAGGAAAGGACTATTTTATTGCTCTAAATGTGGGTCACCTTTACTGTCATATGCGGGCAGCAATACTTCAAATATTGGAAAGGACAATAATACAGAAGACTATTTCCAAATAATTGAAAGAGAAGAGGCCCCAAAAAAGAAGATCAAGGCAATAACTTCAATCCTTCTGGGGGCCATGCTATTTCTCGCTATTTTTTACTATATCGGGTTAGTAAATAATCCCAACAGCCCGTTGGAGGGACAACTTTCACAGTCTTATAATGCAATAATCACAACAAAGATTACAAATATAGATGCTGAAGTAGGCGAAACAAAGCTGTGGATGGCATTGCCCGTTAACTGTGGAACACAGCAAGATGTAACGATAGTAAGTATAGATCCAGAGCCAGACCAAATTATTTTGGCGAAAGATGCATGCACAAAAATAGGTTACTGGGATCTTAACGGTTCACTAACCGCAAATTCTTCCATTACAATTATACAAAATATTAATTTTACCGCATATCCTTTCACGACTTCAATCGACCCTTCTAAAATTGAACCCTATGATTATTCTTTAGAGTTGTATAAAGAATACACAAAACCAAGCCAGAGAGTGGAGTCGGATGACCCTGAAATTGCTGCAATGGCAAAAAGGGTAGTGGGAAATGAAACTAATCCCTACAAAAAAGCCAACCTTATATACGGCTGGGTTGTAAAAAACATCACTTATGAAATACAGGACCAAGAGCTAGGTGCAAGATACGCATTCTACAACAAAAAAGGTGATTGCACTGAGTTTGCAACACTCTTTGTAGCGATGTGTCGTTCTCAAGAAATCCCTGCTAGATTAGTTCATGGTTATCTCTACACTTCTGATACGTCAGCTGCGCACATGTGGGCTGAGTTTTATTTGCCCCCATATGGTTGGATACCCGCAGACCCCACAGGGGACCATACTACAAAAAGCAGATTTTTCTTTGCTCGTCTTGGGAGCAATGTCTTGATACTCTCCAAAGGAAATGTCGGAATATCACCAAATTATCCGGAGAATAATTCTTTTGCATTCAGTTATATCGCCCACTATAAAAGTTACAACTCCGGCAAACTAATTTTTGAGAATAATCCAGAAATAAAAAAGATTAGCTAATCATTCTTCCATCTTATCTCGTCTTTTCTTAACGGCCTCTATGAAAGTTTTTTGTGAATCAAGGGATTTCTGTTGAATAGAATCAATAAATTTCATCCTGTCTGCTATTTCTTCCAAACCATCAAAAAAATTAGATATATCATTTAATTCTGATTTCAATGCTTTGTTTTTTATACATGATTTTATCCAGTTTCTTATTTCAGAGAGGCCCATGGCACAACTTTCTATATCTTCAAACATTATTTCTTCGATTTTTTCACCAAGAATATTTAGA
>JAHKLW010000042.1 GCA_020854815.1 Methanofastidiosum sp.
AATGGCAAATGGTTATAAGCAAAAAATAGCAAAACATAAGCAAAAAGTCGGGTGTGTAATAATATAAGGTGAAAAGTATAATAAATATTGTATAAGCCTTATATTTAAAGGACTTGGATATATTATATATAATATATCTATGTAATATATCTTGACAGAACAAAATTAAAAACACATCCGTTTTCGCCCAGAGTGGTCTGGATTCGAAATAAACGGATGTGTTTTTTGTTTATGTTAAAAACGAGACTTCGGATTATCGTGTTGAAAATGGCGGTTTAATTACCAGTTATTTGTTGGATTTGTGGCGTATTTTCCTTGAATTGCGACACAGCGCTTATGTATAGAGGTGAAATATACTATAATATACAATATAGGTAAATTAGCTTAAGTGATATGAACAAAGATGAATAAAAACATCCCTCCTAATATCTAAACGATTTGGAATAATGGCAAGAACATTAATATAATCCTGGTTACTAGATGGGCGGAAGGATTCTTTCAACATTAAAGTACCATAAAAAGCCGTTAGGTATGTTGTTTATATTTATAGGTTCATTTACCATTTTCGATATGATTAGCGGTAGAGAGATACTGACTCTCATCGATGGCCAAGAGGAAAGTTTTACGCTTCTCCTTCAGCAGATGAAGGAGACGTTCCTGGATGTTTCGAAACATCACCGTCTTTTTGGAACTGTAGTCAAGGCCAAGTTCGAAACAAAACTGGTGATAGAACTCGGAAACACTGACCGTCGAGAGATAGATATAGGAAAGTTGAAATAAATTAGGGTTTAAGCTTTTAGCAAAACAGCAGTAAACTAAAAGGGATGAATTTCGGCCAATAAAAACGGACGGGTTTTCCCACAATTTCCAGTTGACTGGTATACTTGACCGGTTGACCGAAAACGGTATAAGGATGTGCCTTGAAACCGATCCCCTAACCTCGATAAAGATATAAGCCAGGGCACCTGCCTCTAACTATTGTAAAAACGCATATGTGGGAGCTTTAGTCTACCAAAGCGCGTAAATTCTCACCCGCTAAATAATAGCGGGATTTTCTTTTATTGAGGGTAGATCAGTGGTTTGGGTTCTAATTGTTTAGGTTTTATATAAATAAATTATTTTAAAATATATTTATAGAGTATTGACAGAGGTATTTCGAGGGAATAGAATGTAGTTAGAGACCTAATAGAAAAATTATAGAAAGGGAGGTTTAAGATGAGCGAGAATAACCAAGCCGTAGTAAATGTTGGTAGAACTTATATATATTACGAACTAAAGATGAAAACTCCTACTCCAGAGTTTAAAGTAATGGGCTTCAAACCTTTAGCAGAAGATATCAATTTTGCAGTGTCAGCCTTTAATAAAAAGTATTTAAAAAGACGGCAGATTATAATCGTTGAAGTTGAAGACTTTCAGATAAGACTGTTATTAGTTGATGAAGAATTCATGAAAAAAACTTATTCAATTAGAGATATTGTATTTTTCAGCAAATATCTATTTAATGATAGAAACTGGCAAAGATTTAGTAGGGATAACAACACTTTATTCTACGCAGGAAGGAATGAGGAATTTACTGCGGAAGATGCCTATACTACTTTAATAGAAGAGAATCTTTTTCCGTATGATTACCTTGATTTTGAAGAACTTGATATTCCTTCGGAAGAAGACAATAACGAAGAAGACTTGAACATACTGAGTGAAGAGCCGGAATTAACAGATGAACAAGCGTTGGATGCTTTCAGATTACTATTAAGCACAAGAAATTTAGGTCATGAAAAAATACGGGAGTCCAAGGAAGAAGACATTATAAGCATAAAGGCCACCCTAACGAGATGGATAGTGAAATAATCTATTCAAGGAGGAGAATAATGCTTATACTTCAAAAAACTAATCATTGTAATAATAGAACGAGCCAGAGGGCCATTGACGATAAAAAAATATCAATAATCGTAACACATGGGAAATCAGTATATCATAAAGAGTATCTTTTGTATTATTTACTGACTAACCACCCATGCCCGCTAGGCACAACCACCAATGAAAATGGGCAAGGGGTTGCCTAAAACCTTTTTTCTGCTAAATTTTAATTATCAGGGTCAGAGGTTGAATGTATTTTGACGGTAATAACCTCGTTTACTAACCTAACCGGATTGCCTTTGAGCACAGCCAATTGTCGCCCCTTATCTTATCTTTAGAAGATGAGGGAACAGCACGAGTGTTAAACTTCGTATATCTCGGGCAATCAACCCTGAAATCTAAATTAAGCGGGAGTAATGCCAATGCAAGACATTTTAGAAACCTGTTGCGGACTCGACGTTCACAAGGAAACTGTAGTTGCCTGTCTTTTAAAAGGCGGTACAGATGCTAAGCCTGAAACTAACCTTCGTACTTTTCCCACATTAATACCTGGACTTGAGGAACTCAAGACCTGGTTAGAAGAAGAAAACTGTCGTCATGTAGCCATGGAAAGCACAGGGGTATATTGGCAGCCAGTCTATAATATCCTCGAAAGTGCCTTCGATGGCAACATGGTAGTAATTGTTGCGAATGCCCGGCATATGAAAAATGTTCCAGGCAAGAAAACTGACATGAAAGATGCCGAATGGATTGCTACCCTGCTACGGGCTGGACTTTTGCAAGGGAGCTTTATTCCCTCCCAGCCAATACGCAGATTGCGTGACTTGACCAGATACCGAAAAAGCATTGTTGAGGAAATTACCTCTCAGAAAAATCGGATTGAGAAACACCTGCAAAGTTGTGGATTCAAGCTTTCTACGTTCCTAACCGACATCTTTGGTGTATCTGGTAGGGCGATAATGGATCATCTTGCCCGCTACGGAAAGATCTCTTCCCAGGATGTTGATCAGTATGTTAAAAGAAGAGCCCGAGCCAAGTTAAACGAAATCAAACTCGCCGTTAACGGAAAAATGGACCGTCTTCAGAGAGAATTTCTTAAGATTTTGCTCAAACGATTAGATGAAAGTTACGAGCATCTTCAGCTAATTGAACAAAAGATTGACGAAGAACTTGAAAAATACCAACGTCAACTTGAGCAATTAGATGGGATTCCGGGAATTAGCAAGACTGCTGCGGCAGCTATACTGGCTGAAATCGGAATCGATATGACCCGTTTTAAAACTGCGGAGCATATCTGTTCCTGGGCTGGTTTGAGTCCCGGCAATAATGAAAGTGCCGGAAAAAAAAGTCTACCCGAATAACCCATGGTAACACCTATCTTAAACGGATTCTTTGCGAAGTTGCCTGGTCCATCACCAGGATGCGCCAAACCTATCTGTCAAAGTGGTACTGGAAGGTTAAGCAACGCCGCGGCGGTAAAAAAGCAGTTGTCGCATTAGCCAGAAAGCTCTTAGTCATTATCTACAACCTCTTAATAAATGATGTAGATTACAATGAACAGTGTTTTGAAGTGGTAAAAACAAAACAGGAACAGTATCGGGTTAAGAAGATTATTACTGAGGCCCGTAAACTTGGTCTGGAGGTGATTCAGCCTCCAAAGACCGCCTGAGATCTACCAGCTTCAAAGAGCGCTAACGTTTTGGCTAATGCAGGTAATTGTATGGGCTTGATTTCTTGTTCTCTTTTTCATTGTCTTAGCTTATAGAGATATTTGGTTTTCAAAGTTCGAGTTGAACTAATTTTCTTGTTAACACCGTAAAGGATTTAATCGCAACCGAATCTTCCGTTTTTCTCATTTCCGGTACGGTTTAAATAAACATTGCTGCCGATAATTAACATTACGTCAAAGTAAAAGAAAGACCCGCCACCCCGAAGGGCAACGAGTCTTCTTTGTGTACTTTGTCGAATCTTGAGGGGGTACGACCCCGAGGGGGCGACCGAAGGAAGCTCCCTCGAGCACTTTTTTAAATGTGATTAACGTCACTCATCCTTGTATAACCGAGAAATCTCACGTTTACCTTTTGAATTCAACTTGTGCAAATTTCGCACAAGTTAATTTTTATCTAATTGATAGAGATATTTGTGGAAGGACCTACAGCAAACAAATTGTAGATAAATTTTAACAAATTTTGCAGGAATTCGCCAAAATGAGGGAAGTATTTCGGATGGACATCGTGGCAGATAAATACAGCAGATGGATGTAGGATTTGAAAAACAAGGAGATTTATATATGGATAACCAATCATCGACGCCTGTACAAAAGAACTGCTCGCATGGGTACTGAGCGGATCTCTCGAAATCGATTTTGTTCTGGAAACCGTGAACCAACTCATCGAGAATTATGGTATCTCTTTGACAGCCGAGAC
>JAHKLW010000043.1 GCA_020854815.1 Methanofastidiosum sp.
AGCCATCCCCATGAAGGCTGAAGGTGCAAGTGTATCATCATCAACTATCGCATCTGAAGTCCAATCATCAATTATTGCCATTAATCTTTCACCACCCTATACTTATACCCTCCATCATTGTCAGCTATGATGAAGTCAATCCTTACAGGCCTCTTGCAGCCCGAGCCGTCCTTCTTCTCGCATGGATTATTCGTAGTGATCACATCTCCAATTCTATCCAAAGGTGTCCTCGAGCAGAATCTGTTTAAGATCATGCCACAGTTGGGGCATTTGATACCCTCGGCGGTCATTACCTCATTCATAGTTCCCGCTCACCCTCATGGCCCAGATCCTAGCCCCAAGAGCTGCTGTTGATGGCGGAGTCCATTTAGCATAAAAGACCGTAGTTGCAGTATTAGCCCAGACCGTGCCTACGTAGTAAGGGCCTGCCGCATATGTGCCACCTGAAGATGCCGAAAAGGTAACTGCATTGTAAGTCTCATCTGCTGCCCCTACCTGCAATCCATAAGGATGCTCTATGCAGTCTACCTCCACAGCTATTAAGTCAACGTCAGTCTCAAAGTTCTTGATGTAAACTGCAGTGGCTGCTGAGGATGATCCCCTTACTACAGTCCCAAAGTCTATAGGAACTGAAGTGTCAAGAGAGTATGCTGTTGCACTTACGTCAACAAAGGCTATTCTCGGCGCTGCCATTACAAGCTCTCCATCACGTTTGCTGAAGATGATGTGGGCTTCATCAGGTATGCATTTCTCGGCCTCTTTGGTCCGTCTGAGATATTCTCTAAATGATCTTTGGCTGTGTTCTTGTATGAGAACATGATCTTTATCAGGGCCCTTGAAAGGGCCTCTTTTGATACTTCCATCTGCCCAAGCTTGTAGTCCATCCCTGTGGCTTCAATTGTAAGTATCTTTGCAATGCAGTATGAGACTGCAAGATCTTCAGCTGCAGCCATCATCTCTCCAAGAGTTTCTGAGTTTGTAGGAAAAGAGTAAGTTGAATAAGTTGCAGTGTAGGCCTCTGCTATCAGGTCCTGGGCTTCCACGTCATTTAGACTTTCCGAGCTTGTGCTTCCTGTTGCCCCTGTTGCCAATGCACAAGTGAAATCAGCCAGTGCATCTATCACGGATACTAACTTGGTCAAAGTATTGTTAGCTGTTGCTGTAAGATCTATTGCTGTGGCAACTGCATCAACTGTAAGAGTTAGAGTCCTTACATCATCAACATCTGCAACGTCCAGAGTTACTGTTGTTCCTGCCCCGGAATAAGTAATTGTGATCCCGTCAGGATTTGATATTGATGGGGATATCTGGGTGTAGTAAAATACAAAGGCCTCAGCCTTGACAGCCATGGCCTCAATAGATGCATCGGTCAGTTCCGGGTAGTCCGCCCCGAGATTGTTCTTTACTAGTGCCGCAGATGTGAGATAGAGGGTCATTAACTAACTCCCTAGGCCTTAACTTTAGGTGTCTCCTTTGTCTCAATCTTGGGCTTTGGAACTCCTGGTGCTTTCTTACCGTTAAGCTTTGCCCTGATCTCATCTTCCTTTGCGACTATTTCTCCACGTCTTAGCAATTTGTACTTCTTGTACTCCTCTTCAGATATTGCAAGGATTGTATTCATCTTGACATACTTATTGGCCAGTCTGTCATCCCTTGACCCTGGCTCGGCATTTAGTGCAAAGACTGCCCCAGCCTTGATTCTCCTGCCCTCCTTGTCCCATATCTCATGGAACTGGATGGGGACAGGATTAAAGGAAATAAAAAATTTTGTAGTCAATGAATCACCTTATGAAGATGTGTCAACGTCTATGATGACTACTCCGGGTGTGTCTCCTGCTGAAGTTGGCGAGTCTGTGTCGTCAAGGAATCCGAATGTCATAATGCTCTGTGTCTTTATCTGCTTTGTAGAGTTGTTTAGCATTTCCTCATTGGACCTGATTCCCTCAAATCCTTTAAGCTGGACGTAGGCCGCACCGTTTGCCGGATCTATTAGAGCTGCATAACCTGCTGTCATTCCGTCAACTTCGTAGACCTTCATCCTGTAAGGCCTGTCAAGGTCAAATAGAAGCCTGCCTTTTTCCTCTGAGTAGATTAACTCTTTCTTTGGGTCTGATGGAACTGTGCTCATTGCATTGTGAAGGTCATCATCCTTTGCAAGGTCTATTGCTTCATCTGCTGAAACTAATAGAACGTATGGATATTTTGGATCGCAGTAGTGGCCTGCATTGTGGAGAGTCGTAGCTGCCCCTTTTAGATCATCGTAGGCTATTGTATCGTCAGTTGCGACATCATAGTGCCATGCTGTTGCTGCAGTGATTAGTGAATTTACCTCAGTTACTAGAACGGAGTTATGCTTTCTTGCGACTGCATCGTACTGTTTTGCAAGATTTCTCTTAAGCTTCCAGTCCGGGGATGTTGCAAGAGCTGCTGAGTCAAAGACGGATCTTATTCCGAATTTCCTCAATATCTGCTGATTTAGAACGTAGTCTAGCTCTTCTGTCCTGAACTCTGTAATCAAAGACTTTACAGGGCCTTCCTCTGCATAGAGTATGCCTTCGTAGGGGACGTTTACAATCTCACCCATGTTCTGTGGGAATGGGATTGTTGGGAATGATAGCTCTAAGATTGATTCAACTCTGGCTGCCCCTCTTAAGGCTGCAGTCCAGTACTCATTTATGTCCTGATCGCCGTATTCGGCTGCTTCAAGTTCTTTAAATTCGTCAGTCATTTCGCATCACCTGATCTTATTCCATTCGATTCTGGCATTTGTCCCGCCTACTTCAGTTGGCCTTGCATACCCGATTGCAAGATTGTAGTTTGTACCTGCAAATACTTCGATCTGCCCTGCTGTTGCATCCGAGGGGATTATTGTCGCGCCTTCTGTGACTGCTGCATCTATCTTTGAAGCTACTGGTCCGGTCTTGACAAATCTAGCAACTCTTGATGTCTCTCCAGCTGCTGTTGTGATGTCCTCGTCAATGACGTAGGTCTGTGTAGCACCTGCATAGTTTGTCGGGCATACGATAGCATTTCCTGAAGCATCGACAGTGCAAAGCATTCCTTTTGTCAGAGTCTGTGAAGCTGCAACTTTTATGAATTCAAATGTACATTCTGTCTCGTTTAGAGCTCCCATCTTTGTTGATTCAGATGCCATTTAAGCGCCTCCTCTTAGTCTTTTAGCTATCAGGCCTTCAAGAAGATCCTCAGACTCAGCCTTTTTGGCGAGGCTGATCTCTTTCTTTTGACCTGCAGGAACTGTCTGTGGAGTTCCCTTTCCACTTACCTTTGTAGCATCCTGGGCCAGAACTATTAACGTGGAAAACTCCTTGCTGTAAAGCTCGTCTATTCTGGCCTCAGGATCCACACACTTACCGATCTTTGTTTCCGCCAAAACTATCTGCTTGACAAGTGGCTTTTTTTCGATGGCAATGTTTTTGTTCATCGCCTCCACTTCAGCTAATGCCTTGGCGACCTCTTTGTTGTCTACCATTGTTTTTCCTCCTGCAATGCTCATGGGCATTGCATTTTCAATTACTTTGGATCTATACGGGAATCTAATTGCTGTGTTTGGGTCCTGCGGCAAAAAGCATTTTTTATCTTTTTGGCACTTGGGAATGATTGCTATGTGGTCCGCTATGTCGATGTCCCCAATTGCTACCTTTGGGCTGCTCCCTCCAATCATTGATAGATCCAGATTAGCATGCTTATCGTCTAAAAGAAAATCATACATCATTGCAGTCAAACTAGGCTCGTAGTACGATGCTACAATTGTTCCAACGTCAGGGCCTTCATGTGTTGACTCTGGTGTTGCAAGATCATGATCAACGTATCGTAACGGCTTGTTTCTAAAAAGTGGCGATATCCTCTCAACATCCTTTGCTGATAGGGTAACATAAGTTCCATCCTTCGCTTTGTATCTGCCTGGTGTAAGCCCTATTGCAGTGTGAATAGTCTTACCTGTCTTAGGGCATGGCCTTTCGGCTGCCAGAGTAAATTCAGTCAGGTAATACTGCGCATTCTCTACAAAGTTAGGCTCGTAAGGTGCCAGTACTACGGTGACGGTCTTATCGGGTCCTGGATTTATATCACGGACATTGAAATCTTTTAGGGCCTCTTTGATCTTCTCGACCATGGCCTGATCTAGCTGCTCTATCGGCTCCTGGGACTGTTGCTCCGGCTGTTGCTGCTGTAGTTCTGGCTTTCCCTGCTCCTGGGCAATATCTGTCATCACGTTCTTTGAGGGTGTCATTTTAGCCCTCCTTTGTCCTGATGTACTCGATTGATGTTATTGCTCCTGCGGTCTCCCCAACTGTCCCAGCTGATACCTGTACCTGCACGGCTGCGATTCCGTATAGTTCTGGAATAACTACTTCAATTAACTGGTCTGCATCGCTGTCAAGCTCTATGTAGTCCTCAGTCGCTGGTATTGTTGCATATGGGCATTTTACCCTGTTGTGGTCCATCAAGAACAGATCCGTGTCGCCTACCTCTGTCTTTGCAAGGAATTTTAATCGTGCATTCTGGGAGCTATTGATCTCCACTTTTACATATAGGGCCAGAGAGTCCCATCCCTGGACACCGATTGCATCCCCTATATCGTTGAATGTTGCAGTTAGAGTTGCATAATTCATTGTCATTGCCAAGGCTGTGTTTATTGGTGCTGCTTCAAATGCCACTAGCTGGATTGATGCATTTCCTGTATGGGTTGTTACTGCAGTGCATGTCAGGTCTGTTACTGCATCTAGCTCTGCTATCAATTCAGAAAGAAGATTTCTATCTGCATGTGTGAGATCATACGTTGCATCTGCCGGGGTGTACGTCAGAGTTTTGGCTGTGTTTATTGGTGCTGCTTCCAAGGTGTCAAGAAGTGCCGAGTCTGTATCTCCTGATATTTCTGTGGCTATTGTGCATGTCAGGTCGGCCTCTGCATGAAGTATTGCTATGATCTCTGTAAAGGTGTTTTTTGCCGCATTTGTAAGATCGTGTGTCTCATCTGCCGGGGTGTATGTTGCTGTGACTGCTTCAGCCACTAGATCTGTTTCCACCATTGCATCCAAAAGATTTGAATTGCTGGCCCCTGTTGCCCCTTCATCTATAGTGCATGTGATCCCTTCAACTGCATTGAGGACCGATACCATCTTTGTGATTGTATCCTTGTCACCGTCTGCAAATGCATAGTTTGTAGGGGTGCCGTCTATTGTTAGAATTACCTTTGTAGCATCTATTGTGATTGTTGCAGTTTCCTCTGCTGTCGGGGTGTAGCTTATCGAGAAAGCATGGACGTTGGCCCTTGCTATTGTCAGGGTGTCTGTTGCCTGGGCGACTGTGGCCGTTCCTGTACCTGTGTATGTTAGTGTGAATCCTTCAACATTTGCTCTGGCTATTGTCAGGGTGTTTGCTGCAAGTGCTGCAGTTGCTGTGCCTGTACCTGTGTATGTTAGAGTGAGTGCAGACACGTTTGCTATACTCAAACTTTGCTTACTATCTCTTACCATTTCTTTTATTCCCTCCTGTCAAAAAAACTAATTATTGCTGCTAGTGCGGCCATGAGCCCTATGCCAGAGCAGAGGCCTAAGAGAAATCCGCCAAGGAAATCCCCTAGCATGTTCCCCTCCTGTAAAATTTCCTGATGATTAATATTGGAATAAGCAGAATTAGGGCCAAGATCTTGACTAGAAAGCCTCTCATCTGATGCCCTCCGTTGATATGTTTCCTGCTTCCTCAATCAGCCTTGCGACTACTTCCTGAGTGATCTGCTGGGATTCAGGGCCTAATGGAATCTTTTGGGTCATCTGGGTGTATCTGCCGACAGCATCTGCTATCTCCTGAAGTATGCGGACATTTGTCAGGGCATCCATCTGATTGACCCTATCAAAGGTGACCGTTGCTTTGACACCGAGATGCTTCAAATAGATGTATTCAATGAAAGTTTTCAGCTTGTCCTGATTGGGCTTTACTGCCTCATAGATCATGAGCTTGATCCTTGCCTCTGTATCTGACTTGTAGGCATCTGCCATGAGGGCGGCCTTTGGGAAGGATAGATCGACAAATATCTGATCTGAGGCTGTGTCAATCAACTTGTCGACATTCATCTGAACATTTCCGGGGCCCTTGAACTCTACCTCCCAATCCATCGGCACCATGTAGAATGAATCATAGCTCTCATCCTGGCCCATCTCGTAGACATCGGCTTTCTCTTCATCTGAGGCAGTGTCAGGATATTTGAAAATTGCAAAAGGTTTCCAGAATCTCTTCATCAAGGTCTTTGAGCCTTTCTTAATTTCCAGGAGCTGCTCAACTGTATGGAAGGCCGGGAGAGCTGCAGAGATGCCATATAAATCGTCTGAAAAGAGCCTCTTCATTATGAATATCTCTATGTTGTTCTTGTCTAAAAACTGGTGATTTCCCTGCTGGGAGATCTCTTTTATCAGCTGCTTTTCATCATCCCAATCTACAATGAAGCTTCTAGGATCCCTGATCTTGAAGAGGTCCTCTCCTATTTCCACAACCGCACGGCCAAAGATCAGGGCATTTAGAACTAACATCTTTGCCTTGTCGGCCATCATGACCTTTTGATTGAATAGATCTATCATGGTCTGCGAGGCCTCATCCTCTGCCCTAGCCTCAAATCCCTTGGCCGTTGCATCTGCAAGCATGTTGAAGGCGGTGTTCACCTGCCCGCACTTCATGTAGGCATTTAGCCCCAGCTGCATCATTCTCTCTGGGGCAAGGGGCAGGACCTGATCCTCTGCGGTCTTTTTTGTCTCTGTAAAGAAAGGCCTTGCAAAGGAGAATATCCTGGATACCCCCCTTGCTATAATGTTCTGTTGTTTTTTCTCAGGTGTCTTTCTGGAAAAAGGATTTCTCATTGTATATCTATATGTTTGGAGATGCATATTAAGAAAGGTGTGAAATTATTTAGGCCCTAAAAATGAAATTTAGGCCCTAAATTTGAACAAATGTCCAGTTTTATAAATCTGTCAAGAGGTCAAATCGAGGCCCTATTTTTAGGGGTAGGGGTTTGCGGGTTACAGCGGACATAAAAAAATTATATACCTAGTAGTAATATACTATAATTCTGGCCTTAAAAATAGAATTATTTATATTTTGTCAACACTAAATAAAACTCTAATTAACTTAAAAATTATCAATGGTATATGCAAAATGAAAATATAAATGAATACTAGGGGAGTAAGAAGCAATAATATAACTTTACCTATCCTCATAATATCTCCTACTAATTTTTTAATCTGGCCAGTTCTACCTCTCGTCTTGGTATAAGGATGTGGCACTCGCTATAGTCCTCAGCGCTGCAGATCTCCTGCCAGTCGCACCCTATACAGTTACAAGGGGTATTATTTTCCATCTTTCTCCTCATCGTCTATGATCTGGACCCTTACTTTTCGGCCAATCCAATCTCTTGGTACGGTGACAGCTCCCCCGCCTCCGCTTTTTGTTACCGTGGCCTCAAGCCATCCTTTTTCCTTATCAAATCGTATTACCGCCATGATGTATATTCCTTTATTTATCTTTATATATCTTTCCGTGTTTAGACCGAAAGCTTTATATATAAGTAATAGTAAGGATTAATAAGGATAAATAAAGAGGTAATATGATGGATAAGCAAACTGCAATTAGAATGTTTGAAGCAAGAAAGACCTCTATTGAAGGGGCCATAAAAACTAGATCTGAAGGTAAGAACGACTTCTCCAACTGGAGGCTTGTGTCAGATGAGAAGCTTGAAGGAATACTCTTTGAGGTCAAGAACGTCCTCAATATACTAAATTTTGTGGAGGGGAATTAATGAGCCTCTCCAAGGACGATTTGAGATCACTCAGGAGGTACCTCAAGAAGAACTGCCCAGGCCTTAAAATTACCACTGGCCGGGGTGGATGGCACAGGATGACCTACGTCAGGGGCTCTGGCGAGGGGCAGAAATTCACAGAAGAGGAAGTCCAATTCCTCACTAAGATAGGGCTTTTACCCTGCAGGAACTTCTCCAGCATTAATATGTTCCAGGCGGAAAAAATATTAGAGGAGGTGATTAGAGCATGAGCATTGAAGAAGATGCTATTAGGATAGTAAATGAGATGGTCAAGCAGATAGGAGATCTTGGAATACCTACACCCGATATGGTCCTTGACTGCTATACTAGAGTTTGGTCCACAATGTACATCCAGAGCTCAAAGAACTGCTATGGCAATTCTGGCCCTAGAAATGAGGCCAAGCCAGTAACTCCAGGACCTGAAGATGACCCTATCGTTGCTGCACTAAAGAGCATGGACGGATGGGGATATCCTGACAAGATTGCAAAGGCCCTGAATAGCACAGAGTCAGCCGTTGTCCCCCTGATAGAAAATGCACTTGCCAACGGTAAGATCTACCAGGCCAAGAAGGGCTACTATTCTTTGACTGACAAGCCTAAAAAGTAAATGCATTTTTATTTTTATATTTCCCTTTTATTATCCTGCTTCCTTTTATTTGAGGCTTTTTAAATCTCAGGACCCCCATGGCGATTAATAGTGTATCAACATGATCATCATGCTGGCCGACTAGATGGGTGAATCTCACATTTCCTGCTGCAGTTACTTCCTTTGTGAAGTCTAAAAATTCTTTTTTTATCTTATCGTCAGTTGAATAGATCTTAATCCTTCCCTCATGGAAATACCTTGCAAGTGCTTCTACTGCGGTGTTCTTTGATATGGTCCTTCTCTTTACACCGTGTTCCACTCTCTGGTGCTCGGATATTCCAGCAGAGAGCATGCAGCCTTCGACATTGATATTTTTAGGGCCAAGGGCAGCGGTCAGGACCTCTATCTGATTCTCGCCAACTCCAATATCTGGGAAGATCGCATAAGGCTTTGGCCCTAATTTTAAGGCCAGCTCTATTGTCTTCTTTGTGACGTATGTATAGGGAGACTGGAAAGAGTGATATTGGACCACTGCAATGTTTTCAGGATCTGTCACGTCAATAATGGCTATTACCGATTTGTCTCCTGTCAAGAGGGATTTGCCCCAGTCTATGCAGTAGATATATTTTCTCTGCGGATCAGGAGGGACGTACTCTCCAGGAACAAAAGCCGCCTCAACTTCATCGTAGTCAAAGGGATTGTCTAGGCCTCCTTCAAAGGAGTTCTCATACTGCATTTGGAATATGATCGGGTTGTCATCTTTTGCCGATTTGAGGAAGTCCTCCTGCTGTTTGTACTCCTGCTTTGTTATGTATTTTTTCTGCTGCTCTAATGCCTCCCAGCAGCTCACTTTATGGACACTGTATTTCCCTGATGTCACGATGTTGTACCAGTCCGCACCCTTCCCGTACTTTCCCCAGGAAGAGGATGCAAGTATCAGTTTACCGCCAGTCTTTAGTAGTGTTGGCCTTAAAACTGAGGATATGATCGAATCCGCATTCTGTATCCTTCCGACCTCATCAACTAGGGCCAGATGTGTTGAATCCCCTACAGCCGATTCCCCGTCTTCAGATAGGGCCATTGCTACCATGCCAGAGCCGTTTGAAAGGGATATCTCCGTCTTTGCCCATCTCAAATCCGTATCTCCGCCCTTTCTAGTCATTGGCTTTATCAGGTCATTCCAATATGGGGAGCTCCTCAAAAGCTTCTTTGTCCTGTCAAGGATCCTTACCCCATGTTTTAGCCTTACTCCAGTTGCTGTTATGAAAAAATAATCGTTCAATAACAGCTGCGATGCCGCCTTGACGGATAGTGTCATAGTCTTCCCGGTCTGCCTTGACTGGAGCCATGCCTGGAACTGCGAATCATCCCTGATGAATTCCCTCTCATAGGGATATAAGAAAAGCTCCTTCCCTTCCCAGGTGAAAAAATCTGTTGCAAAGTCCTCTGGAAATTTTTTATAATACTCGTTAATCTTCTGGGAAAGTCCGGGTATCATCCATGCACTTACTCCAGTATGAATGACTTAAAATAGGTGAAGAATCCCGCCTGGATATCTTCCTCGGGGATATTTAAATTTTGGGCCAAAAGCTTACGGTACCAGTAGAGCTGCGAGCCTACGTTATAGTTCCTGTAATTCTTGAAGTCCCATATCTCAATCTTTCCGGCATTGAATCTTATGATGTCTATGTGGCCAGAGACGTTGTCAAAGAAGGAGTATATCGGGACCTCTGCTGCTACCGTCAGATCGTCATGATCTATCATGTAGTTCTCCACCTGATCATGTGGGCTCCCAGGGTAGAGGCGGAAGGCTTCTTTGGCCATCTCCGGGAGCTCTGTATCAATCTCTATGTAGTGCTTGTACTTCGGCTCCCTCATCACTGAGGCCCTGCCCATGAAAGGGAAGAGTTCTTTATGCCACCTGTCGCCTTCCTCATAGACTTTTTTTAGGTAACTATCCAGGCTATCTATAGTTTTTTTATTCACTTTGTGCTGGAAAAGGTAATACGGGGCCTTTACCCCCATCTTTTTTGTAATGATCTCATCATCTGTTATTTGAAATCCCTCCTCTTCATTCTTAGGGCCACAATGGCCTCAATCTCCGTGATGCTTGCCGGGGGCTTTTCTCCGCCGTCCTGGTCCAGTTCATCTAATATCTGCATGATAGTCTTTGCTATTGCGGAAACATTGTCAAGGGGAACGTCAAGATATGTGAGGTACTGCATCCTTGCCATGAGCTTTATCAGGGTGTCCATCCTCACTTGAGTTGCCGCAGCTTCTGGATCCAATTCAAATTCTGGCAGGAGACTTTCGGCAATCTCCTTGTAGTACTTGCTCTTGTCCATCGAGTTCTGCAGTAACTTGCTATACTTGCCATGCTTTGTGTGGGTGAGTGCGACTTTCAATCTGCCCTGAGCAGTTTTAGGGCCAGTAGAAGATCCGCCGTGGAGCTTGCATCTCCCCTCACCCGGGTGATCAGTGCCCCACCCTGCAGGCCTCTTGCACGGCTTTTTCGATTGCTTTGCATTTGCCCCGCATGTAGGATAGGTAACTTCCTTTTCTTCCCCCGGCCCTAGTAGCAGCATCTAGTTTTTCTCCTTTGAAAATAAAAAAAATAATAAGGCCTATGAGCAGGGCGGGCTTACAGTGCGGTCAACTTTAGGGCAGTTGACGGTGACAGTTCCAGTTATGACGTACTTGTAAATCTCCTGAGTCCTGTTCAGATTGTCGATGTACTCCGTTGCCTTAAGCCATCCAGCAGCCTTGAACTGCAGGAATACCTTTGATTCCTTGTAATTACTGTTGCTTGTATTCAGCCCAGCTGGCTCCCTTAGCTGGTACCAGAACTCGTTGCCCTCCCTATTCAGGGTATTGACTAGAACTCCCCTCACCCAGACCTTATTCTTTCTCAACTTGTCGAGATATTCTTTTGCCGATTCAAACATTGCAACACCTCGTTTACTCCTTTATCAGTTTGGCCTTGAGCATGGCAGCTCTTAGCTTCTTAGCCTCCGCCTCTACTTTGTCTAATTGGACCAATCCGAATAGAACTAAGATAGATATGACTGCTGACCCTATCGTTTGCAGTAGATCTGCATAGTTGCTGAAGCCTAACTGGCCCACGAGATTCACTAGAATTGCAAGGATTGCCAATAATTGTGTTTTATTCAGTGCCATAGCAAACACCTCCATATAGCTAAAGTGCTTATGGGCATATTAAGAAAGGTGTGAGAAAAAAAGAAAAATTATTTCTTGATTCTATCTCTGCAACGGCTACATAGATTTTCTGCTTGCCCGTGATAATTGTCTCCTTGCCGAACTGGCTCAGTCCAATAACACCCTCCTGGACATGCATAGTGATCAGAACATCCGCAAATTCTACATACTGTCAATTTATCAATCCCTGCAGCCAATTCTCAAATATTTTAACAGAATGTACAGCCCATACCCTATCCTGTTCTTTTTGTTCTTCTGTTAGATCAATATAATCTATCCATAATTGCTGCCATCGATTGAATCTTTCAAGGCTTATTTTCTCAGTTTCTGCTATGTTTTTACTCCAGTTCATCCACTGCTTATGCTCCAAGTCTGATAGCCTTTCAATTAGTTCCTGTCTTGAATTCATTTCATCCCCCGTATGAATCTGATCACCTGTGAGTCTGAGAACTGCTTGAAGGCCTCGGGCATGGCTTTGACGACTTCCTTCATCTGTGCGATATCGACTTCCTTTTCACCCTTCTCTAGCTCCGTTAAAATTAGGGCCAGAGCTTCTGGAGAGATTGGCGGCTCGTCAACATTGATGTCCTTTTCCAGGAGGTCTAAGATCTTCTTTATCATCTCGTCATGGCTTTTGAGCTGCACTTTTATGTCGAAAAGCTCCGACTCAATTTTAGGGCCAGTGTCGATGGTGATGGTGGAGTACGGTACCTCAGGGTATTTTGAGAGCCGGGCATCGGGCCTGTTTTTAGGGCCAGTTTCAGTGGGCCTCATGATGGTATCTTTTGCATTTGCTTTCTCAACTATACCTATTTTACCATCTCCTTTTTCACTGTCTTTAGAAGCTCCTCTACCCCGGCCTTATCTGGGCCCTCGCACTGGATGTTGATCTTTGTGCCTGTGAATGGATTGTTTTCCTTGTAGAATATCTTCCAGGGTGTTGCTTCTTCTGTCAAGTTGAGGCCTCCAAGATTGTCTTTTGCCCTTCTGGCAGCAGGAATTTAGCTATGTCTGCAAATGTTAATTCTGGAAAATCAGAAGAAAAAAATAGATTATCCCTAGTTACCTTGTCGCCCATCCTCTGGAGTATTCCATCATGCCCCTGCCAATCGCCTATAATCCTTTCAATGTCTTGGAGAACTCTTTCAAGATTTTCCTTCGTGATCTCTTTCATGTAGCCATTGTAATGACAATTCCCGTAATGCTTGCCAGCTGAATAGTTGAATCTCTCTTTCCCGGCATATGTTGTTTTTTCTATCGTGATGGTGTACTTTGTTCCTTTTGGAATCTTGTAGTCCCTGCTCATTTAATTTCCTCAAAGTAGTGCATCCATCCTTTCTCGTCAGGACTATACTTGCCATAAAGCTCTGTCCAGAACTTGACAAAATCCTCGGCTGTTTTGAATCCGCACCTCGGGTAAAGGAAGGCCTCTATCGTCTTTAAGTGGCACTCGAACACGTTGGTGAACTTGTAGGTCTTGCCGAATGCCTCGAATGTGTCTCCATTATCGCCCTTCTTTTCAGTCCTTATGGTTGCTACCTTTGTGCCTTTCTTAAGCGGGGCCTTGAATCTCTCGTTGAATTTGAGCTCTACTTTCATCCCGCTGCCACTTCCTTCTCCTTTGATGGAGTGTGGTCAAGCTTCTGCTGGAAATCTTCCTCGAGGGAGTCTTCCTTGTGGAGCTCTGCCATGATGCTCATTATCCTGTTCATGTATATCCTCTTGCAGTCCTCGCAAAGAGGCGAGCCTTTCACCTTGTCAACGTAGGCCACTGCCCCGTACTCCTTCGGCTTTGAAATCTCGAATGTGATCTTGGCTTCGTATGTCGCTAGATATCCACATATGACACATGGGTCCAACTCGTCATCAGTCATTCACTAGCCTCTTTGCCTCTTCCATGTGCCATTCTTTTCTTCCTGGCATGTTTTCTGATAAGGGATCTTCTGCAAGCTCCCTGTGTGCTTTTGCAGATTCAAGATCTGCTATTCTTTCACTTTCTGTTCTTTTTTCCATTTCTTTTTTCATCTCCTATTTTTTCTAATTTCAGTACATGTATGCAGGGCCTCTTCCTGTTGTACGAATCAGGACATGAGCACCAGTAGTCCGGCCACCCTTCATCAGGCTTGAGATCTATCGATGCGATATGCCCCTTCGTAGTTATGCCCCAGAGAAACGAGCCTGCCCTGCCTGTGGCCTTAAATTCAACTTCTGGAATCTTGGCCAGCTGCCCTTTTGTCGGCTCGTACTCGGATAGCTTCATTTACCACCTCTAGTTAATTTTAGGGCCAGCTCACAGTCTGGATGTGCCCCGTGCTTCAATTCTGCAAATGTCTGGTAGAATAGTCCGCAGATTGGGCATGTTTCCTTAGGGGTAATTCTTGATTCGATTTTGAATATGAATCTCCTGTTTGATAATAGAATTGTTACAAGACTTAGACGGTAGTAATAGATTCCAAATAATCTATCATCCTGTCTTTCTTTCCTTCCAATATCGACATTAATAAAAAATGAGAATATCTTCAGAAAGAAGTAGCCACGTCTGATGATCATGTCAAAATGCCTAATGGTCTTCATGGCCTGCCCCCGATGTTCTTCACTTTGAAATAGAAGCCCTTCCACTGCGATAATGCCCTCTCAACTATGCCCCTGAGCTGCTGCTCCTTGTCATATGTGGGCATCTGCTCTAAAGTTCTCAACGTGAGAGACACCTGAATTAGATCAGATATCAGGAGGTCCAACTGTTCTGGCCCTAACTTTATCATCTGTGTGATTTCCCTCTTGCCGTCAGAATCAATCTTTGGGAAAAGAGATATCGATATGAAGGCCTTGTTATTCATCGTGCCACGTTCAGGGAGTATTCCTGCAGAGGCTGTGACAAAGTATTTATCCAGAGGGTAGCCGTTCCTGATCTCAAGTTCTACCCCATTCTTTGAAGTTATGAGGGCCGTTTCCCTCCTGTCTCTCGATAATCCTTTTCTCGGTGTGTCAGGAATGCCAGCGAATAGCTTCTGCTGTGCCACGTCAAGGGGATCTTCTACCTTATAGGTCAGAAAAATCCCTCCCAAGCCTTGAATTCAAGAAGTCCATCTGTGCATGAAGCCCCTCTCCATAAGCCTCAATCTTTGACCTGTGGGCATCACATGCAGTAAATCCATACATTATTGTAGTGGCCTTATTACTGCAGAAGGCGCATGTATAGCTACTGGCCTTAGAATTAAGATCTAATTTCTCCAGGTATGCTAGAATAGCTTTTAGATATAGCGGCATCCTGGCAAAGTCCATGGCGGCTTCCGGTGTCTCAAACTCTAGCTCAGTGCCTTCCTGATCTGAATCGTCCATGTGGCAGTCCTGGCCTTGTATGGTGAACTGGTCGAATTTTCCAAAGTTGAATTTAGGATCTTCAAGTACAAAGTGGGGCTTTCTATTGATCTTCCCAAAAGAAAGCTTTAGGCCAAGGAAACTGTTCTCTAGCTTCTGTGCATAGACGTTTGCAAGATTCAAAGCCTCGCTAAGTAGATCATAGGAGTTTGATTTCCTCTCAATCTTGGGGTAAATTATCACACTTTTGGTAGTTTTTTCTATTGTTACAGCTGGCAGTTTTGTGTATTCCTTGGCCCAATTGTTCAAGTTTACCTCTTTGTCAAGGGTAAATGTGCTAGGAGCGGACAAGATATCATATCTTATGCCTATATTATGCATGGAAAATGAGGCTTTTGTGTTCTCATCCCCAGTGAGGGATTTATTGGAACATTGGAACTTTGATGGAACTTTGTTCCCAGTATTGCTTAACACCCTGTATAGCTTAGGCCACTCCGATACCTGTTCGATTAATCCAGACTTTTCCAGCCTTTGAATTGCCCTAGATACTTTATTCCTTCTTATTCCCATGTTTCGGGCAATCTGTGCAGGATAAAGGCCAGAGTCCAGAAGTGATAAAATCCTCTCATCTACCAAAGTTCCATCTATTGTTCCACTCTCTGGAACTTTCTGCCCTGCACGATTGGAAGCTTTGCCCTGCACGATTACGACCTCATGCTTTCCCTTACGGAGAGGTACTGCTCCCCTCTCTTGGTGACGTAGTATTTCCTCGCTTCATCACAGGAGACCAATCGGTCCATGAAGGCCTTGTCAAATGCGGAAAATGAGGGGCACTCTGGATTCTTCTTTATGTCTATGATTGAAGTTGGCCCTAATTTTAGAAGCAGCTTTACGAGCCTGTACTCCTGGTCCGCCATGCTCTCCCACTGGTAGATGGGCTTATCGTTAGACTTCTGGCCAATCTCTACGTCCCGCCTCTTCATCATCTTCTTCAGCCATTCACATTGGGCTGTGGCTGGCATCTTCTCCCAGATCATCTCCCGAAGATCGTCATGGTCAAGGAAGTTTACGGCCTCTTCCATGGAGAGTGTGATCTTAATCTCCTCACATTTCCCTGGCAGAAATATCACCCGAATGTGAACTTTGTCTTAAGCGAATCCATAACTAGGCCTATCGGATTTGCAAGGGTGATAACGTCAGAGCCTGCAAACAATAGGGCCACAGGCCTTCCGTCCATATCCATTATGAGGCTTCCAGAATCTCCGCCGTCTGAGAAGGGGTAGGGATTACCTGATTCGATTACTATCTGGCTCTCAAATAGTATGCTCCCGCAGTCGTACCATATCCTTGATGCTGCATTTATTCCCGTTATCTTTCCCTCGGTGTAGAATGTTGTCCTTCCCACCTTGTTGACCCTTAGGCCGACCTTTGGATTTAGCAGCGGCGATTTAATCGGGAGATCTCCATACTGCCCTAGCTTGCTCTCTATGTCCTTGTTGATCTTTGCTAGGCAGCAATCTACATAGTTCACCCCGTTAGGATCTATAAGCACTGCTTCATGCACTGTGGCAACTGCATCATCAGGGCTTACTCCATCGTCATAGTCCCCAGGCTGTATGACCGTATCTCCTTTCTTTCCTTTGTTCTCGTTGTTTAAGACATGAAGATTTGAGAGAATGAATCTCTCTCCTGTTTCTATCTCAGGGGGATCTTCTGGATCTGGTGTTGGAGGTTCGGGGGTATCATCATTAAAAAAAAGCCTCATTAGCCAGTTCCATATCCTGCTTAAGATACTGCCACCTGAAAGAGATCTCTTTACAGCACTTCTAATTCCAATGACTACAGCACCTAAAGTTCCGGCTGTGATGTCAATATGCCCTACTGAGATGCCTGCCTTAATCGGCCTCCATCTCTCCTGCTGCGGCTCTTTTGTTTGTGTCCTGATTGGGGGATTTGCATATATCCTTCCCACCTGAACTACGTCTGTAATCTTTCCGTCAAGCTTTCTAGGGAGCATGTCTATCTTCTGCTTTTTGAGCTCCTTTGGCGATAGCTTCTTTTCTACCCCGATTACTATGGCATGTACAGGTTTGCCGTTTTCATCGTAGACTGTCTTCTCTTCCTTCTTCTTGACACCCTCATAGATTATCTGGACGTTGGGATTAGTTTTCAGAATGTCAATATTGCTCAGATGATCCCCTCCTGGAAGTACCTGGAGTATGAGCTGCACTCAATTTTTCTTATTCTAAAAATAGGGCCAAAATTGTCAACTGCCTTGATGTATGTGAGATCTCCAAAAATAGAAAGGCCTTTTATCATCCTCTTCAGCTGGGCCATCTTGTAGCTTTTTGGCGGCAGGGCTGTCATTGCATCAGTTAAGTATGCTGCAGCTGCCAGCTGCTTGGCCTTGTTGATCATGTCCCTGATCTCTATCCTTTGAGGATTTATGTCGCCCTCTTTGTTCTGGAGGTCATTTTTCAAGTAGATGTGGTAGAAGATAGCATCGCTTGGAGGGAGCCTTACCTCGCTTAAGATATCGACAGTCTCACCCCTGGCATTCTTCAAGGGCATGACGTAGGCATTTGGGATTGTGATATCCTCGGCTATTTCTATGCTTGTGGAGAGTATGAGCCTGTTGTCATTTGTCCCAACTATATGTATCAAGTGGAGGCCTCCTCTTTTGCATAGCAGAATAGGAGCATGCCATTGTGGTAATGGTATGGGATGTATGTTGGCTGAAGACTTCCATCCTTTCTTCTTGATAGTATGGGCTTGACATTTTCCGCTATGGTGATTGGCACAGACACATATGTCCTCTTGGTATTTGAGTAATGGACCGGGAGATTCTTAGCATCCATCTCCTCATCAAACGATAAGGCCACCCATTTCATGTTCTCGTCTATTAAAAATCGGACATAACGAGGCTTCAGCTGCTGCTCTTCTAGGGCCCTGTTGATGTACATTCTTCTCGGGTAGAGCAAGATCTTGCCCTCTCCTTTGGAGTGCTTCATCTCCTTTAAGGTAGGCTCTACCTCTCTAAATTCAAACTTTCCAAAATCGATTTCTTCTTTGGCAAGATTTGTCCTGCCGGGTATTACAAGTTTTTTTTCTTCCGTTTAAGACACCTTTGGGATTAGTCCCCAAAGAGTAAAGAAAAGACCAGTGGTGCGGGAGCTGGGATTTGAACCCAGGAAGACCTACATCACAGGGTCCTAAGCCCTGCACCTTTGACCAGGCTCGGCAACCCCCGCATGGTAATTAAATCCAAACCATATATTTTGAAGTGCCTTATAAATGTAACGATGATACATACGTCAATTAAATACAGTGAAACTTTTATACTAATTTAATAATTATTTTTCAGGTGTGACAAATGGAACATTTAATGGCCGATAAGGCAAAAGATATTTTAGGTATACTAAAGGTATTCTCTATCGATCCTCTTGAGGTTAAAAATTGTAGTTTCCCAGAGCATAAGGGAAGTGATATTGGTGACAGTAGTATTGGTTTTTTAGAACAGACTGAAGAAAAAAATATCTATTCCATAAATTCCGTTCACTATTGCAGAGAACATAGGGATATACCCCTCGCAGAAATTGAAAAAAAACTTAAAGAAAAAATTAAAGGTATTACTTCCAATAAAGGCTCTATACTGATAGCAAGAATTAAGATTGACCCAGATAGTTTCCCTGAAAAAGATATACTCGGCAAAAAGATTAGTATTGATAAAAGAACTCCAATTCTAATTAATAAAGGTAATTTAGGATTTTTAATGAATATCCCTGAAGAAGCAAAAGATATGACCTTAAAATCTGTTATCGATAAAATAATGAATCTAGAGATAGAATTCGATATTGAGTGGGAGGAATTCTAAATTTGAAGAAAACAAAAATTGTATGCACAATAGGACCAAGTGTATCAAATCATGAAATGATAAATAAACTCGTCAGTTCCGGGATGGACGTAGCAAGATTAAATTTTTCACATGGCACTCATTCTGAACATCTTAAAGTGATAGATCTAATCAAAGAAGTATCAGAAGATACTAACAAGAAAATCGGGATTTTACTAGATACAAAAGGACCAGATATTAGAATTGGTGAATTTGATAATAATATCCATATTTTTACAGACAAAGAATACATACTTTCTGTGAATAAAGGAAAAGATATTATCCCCTTACAAAATGACGTATCTCAATTTTTAAAACCTAATGATAAAGTCCTAGTTGATGATGGAACATTGATCTTTTCTGTACTTAGAATTGAAGATAAGGACATATACCTTAGAGCGCTAAATGAAGGAAATCTCAGGCAAAAGGTGAGCATAAACATCCCTGAAAATAGTTATTGTCCTTCAGCAGTCACGAACAATGACATTGTTGATATAAAATTTGGAATAAAACAAGATGTTGATTTTATAGCACTGTCTTTTGCATCGACTAAAGAGGATATAATAAAAACTAGAGAGATACTAAAAGAAGAAAATGGGGAACAGTGGATAATCTCAAAGATAGAGTCTAATTTTGGTATTAAAAATATAGATGACTTAATAGAATATTCTGAAGGTATAATGGTGGCAAGGGGCGATTTGGGTGTCGAGATTGATCTTTCTAAAATTCCAAGTGTTCAGAGATCTATAATTGAAAAATGTAATGTAAAAGGTAGGCCGGTAATTGTTGCAACTCAAATGTTAAACTCTATGATAGAAAATCCAAGGCCAACAAGAGCAGAAGTTGAAGACATTGCCAGTGCGATATACAGTGGCGCTGACGCTGTTATGTTGTCTGGTGAAACAGCGATTGGAAAATATCCTCTAGAAAGTGTCGAAATGATGGTAAAGGTTGCAATAGAAACTGAAAAAGAGTTAAAATCAAGATCGGAATATGGCCCTTCCAAAAGGGTAACAGATGTTATTTCATCACTTGTAGCTAAATCGGTATTGTTATCCAATGTCAAGGCAATCGTGACTTCAACTAGGTCAGGGTATACTGCATGTATGGTTTCCAGACACAAACTTTCAGTGCCCACATATGGTATGACAAATAATACTGCTACTGCAAGAAAGCTTTCTATTGTATGGGGGATAAATGAAGTCTATCTAGACCAAGAGAAAGGAGGAATCTCAGAAGCTGTGCTACATGCTGCCAAATTTTTAAAAAATGAAGGGTTAAAAGATAATGACCTTTTTGTTTTTACTGCAGGGATAAGTAACTCAAAGAAACCAAGAACAAACTTGTTAGAAATAAGAGAAATAGGCGAAGTCCTATCTTCTTGATAGTAGCATCAAAGAAAAAGTTGCAATTAAACCGAATAATGTCAAAACTAGTACGGCTTCCTGTAGCATCGTATAAACTGATTTTTGAACTTTAGGGGATGAAGTTGTTTGTTCAGCTTTAACTTCAGTATTATTGACTTCAGTTGTTGGTATCTCAGTCGGAGTGCCATCCAATCTAACAACTTCAACTGTGTTAACTATCATTTTAATTGGAAATTTCAAATAGGTTGATTTATTATTTGCATCTTTTATTTCTAAATTTAGATAAATTGTGTAATCCCCTGGGACTTCAGGTAATTTAGTGACTAATATATCTTTTTTAGTTAAAGAAGTAATTGCTCCAACATCCTCAGTATAATCAATATTAAACTTAGATTTATCGTATTCTATTAGTATAGAAGAACTTTTTACTGCTGCGCCCCTGTTCACTATAAAAAGGGGTAATGTATATGGAACTTCTTTTATCTCAAAGCTTCTAACTCTTAAATCAATTATGGGTGTTCTAACGCCTTCTATTTTAAATGGAACTTCTAGTAGAAATCCCTCAGAAGTATAATCACACTGCACACCCGAACAGTATACCTGGTAAGAGTATTGTGTTGTTACTTTCAATGGATAAGTTCCAGTATCTATTGCTCTAACTGTGTATTGAATCTTTTCAACTTTTTTTTGACCAGGTTGTAGTTCTCCATAAATAAACTTATTTTTAGCGAATTCGAAATATTCATCTTTTACATAAATATTAATATTTTTTAGAATGCTATTACTTGTGTTCTCAAATACTAATGTAAATTCTCCGCTATCTCCAGAGTAAAAAGATGGAGTTTTTTCAAAATAAACACTCATTTTCTCATTTGGTGCAGTTATGCCAGTGATTGAGAATAAGCCAAATCCTAAAAAACTTATAAATATTATGGCATAGAGTTTTCTCATATAATAAATAGTTAACAGAACATTTTAAAAGCTTTATTCTTATAAGTTATAAAATGAATCCTAATAAATTCGAATATTTCGATGTTACGGCAGATATTGGTGTTAAAGTATGGGGGTATAATCTTAATGAGATATTCGAAAATGCGGCTATTGCTGTTACAAAATTAATGTTAGATCCTCGTACAATAGAAAAAAAGATAGTAAAAGATTTATTTATACAAGGGAATGACCTACCTTCTCTATTAGTAAACTGGATTACTGAACTCCTCGTACTTAGAGATAGCGAAGGAATTATTTTTTCATCTTTTAACATAAACGTTTCAAACGATGGAAGATCGCTTAATGCAATAAGTTATGGAGATTATATCATCGGAAAAAATTTAGAAATGGACATAAAGGCCATCACTTATTCTTTATTCAAATTGGAAAAAATTGATAAACAATATTATTTACAATTTGTTCTGGATATCTAATAGTATGTGATAAATAAACTAATAGTTTATACTAGTTTTAGGAAATATTACAGCGATTAAAGAAGTTTTTTTTATATAATAGAAAAACTTTTATATTTGAATAATCTATAATATATGGTGATATTATGGCTGAATTAATAAAGAAGATATTGGTTCCAGTAGATGGATCTAAAATTTCGGAGAAAGCTCTAGAATATGCGTCTTGGGTGGCAGGCAAAACAGGGGCACAAGTTACTCTGTTACACGTAGTAGACGCAGATAAATTAAAACTGACATATGAGGCAATGGATAAATTCTTGCCCGAGTGGAAAGATAAAGTTAAAGGTGACGACATAAAAAGATACTCTCCATTCTTTGAGGAACAGCTTAGCTGTATGATGGAAGATCCGTTGTGTAAGAGAGGAAACAATGTATTGAAAGAAATGACAAAGTATGCAGAAAAAAATGGATTGAAGGTCAAGACAATTCTAAAGATGGGAAGAGTTGTAGATACAATAGTCCAGACAGCAGATGATGAACATACTGACCACATTATTATGGGAAAAACAGGCCTCACAGGTATAAAGAGATTGGCTATGGGTCATGTGGCAGAAGACGTGGCCAAATACGCAGGCGTCAGAGTCACTCTTGTTCCTTAAATTACAATAATTTTAGTTTTTTTATAAATTATTCTATTTTATAAAAATTGTATAATTTATTGTAGGTAGTATTATATAGACCAAAGTTTATTTATTAATGATGATAGATCCAATATTATTAGCTCCTGTGGCCGCTATATTGTTATTCATTTTAGCGGGTATCCGAGTGATAAAGCAATATGAAAGAGCCGTTAAATTTAGATTAGGTAAATTTGTAGGTATACTAGGGCCAGGATTAAAATGGATAATTCCTGGTGTAGACAGAATAGAAAAAGTAGATTTAAGGGTGGTCACCGTAGATATACCTGCTCAGGAAGTCATATCTAAAGATAATGTTCCAATGAAGGTGAACGGAGTAGTCTTCTTTAAAGTTACAAATGCTGACAAGGCTATACTAGAAGTTGAACAGTATAAATTTGCGATATCTCAGCTTTCGCAATCTGCACTGAGGGATATGGCAGGAAAATCTGACCTAGATACAATTCTTGCCAAGAGGGAAGAAATAGGTGAAAAGATAAGAGCAATTGTAGATATTGAGACTGACCCATGGGGAATAAAAGTAACAGATGTAAAAATAAAAGATATAGAACTTCCAGACAATATGAAAAGGGCGATGGCACATCAAGCAGAAGCTGAAAGAGATAGAAGGGCAAGAATAATTCTTGCAGAAGCAGAAGAACAGGCTGCACAAAGATTGGCAAATGCAGGTGACATAATAGACAAATCACCAGCTGCATTAAAGTTAAGATTGTATCAAACTTTAGCTGAAATAGCTTCTGAGAAAAACTCTACAATAGTATTTCCATTTCCTGAAGAAATGATGGAATTCCTACAAAAAAAGAGAGAACAGAAAAAATAATCTAATGTAGATTTCAATGGAATTTGAAGTTGGAAAGAAATACCGGATTATCAAAGAAGGCAGTTCAATATCCTGGACAGAAACTAATTGCGTGCCAGAATTTAAGACAATCACTAAAGAATTGAAGTTAGGGGAAGTTGTAGAATATAAAGGAAAAAAGGATTTTCCGGGATGCGATGTTTCATACGACATATTTGGAATAGGCCAGAATGAAGGTGTATTTTGGCCAAATCAATTTGGCGGAGCAAAGACGGAGTTCTTTAAGAAAATTATTTAATTTATTTTTTATTTTTTGGTTTAGAAAAAGATTCATTTTTTTAAAGGCCAATATTTAAAAATAAGGAATAGTAACAAAATTTCGAGTGACGATGAAATATTATAATAAAAACGAACTTCTAAAGAAAATTATATACAAGTTTGCAAGGAAAAGGGCAGAAATAATATATAATGCGCTTGAAGGATTTATAAGAAAAGAAGAGATAATCTTAGATGTTGGTTGCGGTAGTTGTAATATAATAGAAATTTTAAAAGAAAGGAATTACAATGTTGTTCCCCTAGATATAGGCGATAATAGCATTATAGAAGGAATTAATCCAGTAGTATACGATGGAGAAAAAATGCCGTTTAAGGAAAATACTTTTGATAAAAGTATGATATTGGCGGTACTACATCATACCAATCAACAAAAGATATTAATTAAGGAAGTAATGAGAGTAACGAAGAAAAGAATAATAATCATAGAAGATGTATATACAAATAAAATCGATAAATTAGTAACAAAATTTGTAGACAGCTTAATAAATCTTGAATTTAATGGGATTCAGTCAAATAGAACTGATTCCGAATGGAGAAATTTCTTTAATACAAATGGATTAAGAATCGTAAATGTCAAATTCCTGAAAAGATATCTAGTTTTTAAACCAGTAATTTATGAATTAGAAATAAAGTAGATTTTTAGATCTTAGCCCCAAGATACTCAAATATTTCTTTTTCAAAATCTTTTGATATACGCATAGTAAGTATATCCCCCTCTTCAATCTTAGTATCAGCTCTTGGAGAGTTAAGATATTTATCCCCTCTTTTAACATAAAGAATATATGCTCCAAAAGTCTCACCAAGTTTTGTTTCTTTTATGGTAAGACCTTTTACTTTCGAATCTTTTTCTATTTTAACACTGATAAACTCTGTAGTAATGTCCCCTTCCTCTGTTACGGAATCCATGAAATCTATTATAAAAGGTCTTGTTAGAGATTCTGCCATTATACGGGCCCCTATGTCATCAGGCATTATCACTCTATTTGCCCCTATCTGATACAATTTTTCTCTTACTTTATCTGAAGACCCTCTGGCAACAATATGTAAATTAGGATTTAAAGATCTTGCAGTTATAACAATATAGACATTTTCAGCATCATCTAAGACTGTTGTTACAAGCCCTTTTGCCTTAGTTATCCCCGCTTCATTTAATATCTTCTCGTCTGTTGCGTCGCCTTCAATATAAGGTATGTTAGCAAGTTTAATTTTATCACAACTATCTTTATTTTTTTCGATAACTACGATATCAAATTTTTTTGATTCTTTTAATCTCTTAGCAATTCTTTCGCCGACATTTCCATATCCACAAATAATATAATGATTTTTCATTTTTTTTAATGATGATTCCATTTTTCGCCACCCATAAATATTTTTTAATTCTCCCTCTACAATAAAATTGACAATAAATGTTAAAGTGTACAAGACTATTCCTATTCCGCCAAACATTATAAAGAGACTAAATATCTTGCTTAAACTAGAATTTGGATGAAGATCTCCGTAACCAACTGTTGAAATGGTAGAACTTGTTAAATAAAGAGAGTCTAAAAAAGATAATCCCTCGATATAATGAAATCCTATTGTTCCCAAAACAATTAAGAATATTGGTCCAATTAAAACAAAAATAAACTTTTTATTCACGATATTATTGTTATATTCATATATTTAAATTTGTTATGACTAAGGGATAAGTTTTTAATTAAAAAAAAACAGTTGCATACTATGCCAAGAGCAAGAAAAAAAAGATGCATTTATTTGGATACAAATGCTCGTTATTTTAAGCCAAGGGGGGTCCCCCTTGAACAACTTGACATTATTAGACTTACATTTGAAGAGCTTGAGGCTATTAGGCTAAAAGATTTGATTGGATTAGAACAGACCGAAGCTTCTGAAAAAATGGGAATTTCACAGCCGACGTTTCATAGAATCCTAAAAGAAGCTAGAAACAAAGTTTCTGAAGCTTTAGTTAATTCTAAGGCTATTGAAATTTTTGGTGGCGACTATGAAATGGGAAATGATCAATTTAGATGTATAAATTGTGGCCATTTCTGGGAGACGGATACTGACTCTAAAGAAGATGCCATAAGATGTCCAAAATGTAATGGAACAAATGTCAAAAACATTAATAGTTGCATCCACAACTGCGAAGGGATAAAATCCAATAAAATATAGAATAGAGTAAAACAAATTTTGAATTATAAGGTAAGTATATGAAAGTTGCAATACCTACAGATTCAAAAGGTGGTCTTTCAGATACCGTTTTCAATCATTTTGGTATGGCTCCAACTTACACAGTTATTGAAATAAATGAAAACAAAGTTGGAAATTTAGAAGTAATAGATAATACTAGTGACCATTTTGGGGGTTCTGAAAGTCCTGTTGAATTACTTCTTAAAAGGAATGTGGGAATTGTAATTTGCTCTAATCTAGGACCTCGTGCTATGGAAGTTCTAACTTGTCAAGGATTTGATCTCTTTTTTACAAAAAGAGAAAAAGTTCAGGACGTCATTAACAAATTTATTAAAGGGGAATTAGAAAGATTTTCTGGCGAGAAAATCTCCTGTAGCGCCCATAAATAATTATTCGAATTTATGATTCCTTATCTTTTTAATCCAATAATTTGAATAAATAGCCCCTACGGGATTATGTGCTAGAACTCTATCTTTTACTATGAGTACAGTAGTTGGAGCTTTTGAATATTTAATAAATAATGAATCATGACCCACGCATAGCCCTACGACTATATTGAATTCAGTTTCTTCTTTTTCTAATAATCTAGCTTGGCCAACGGGATTACATGAAGATTCGCTTAGTTTTCCGGATAGAGTTTTACTAACTCCAAATTCTCCCTTTCCGATACCACATGTTTTACATATGGCAAGGGAAACTTCAAATCCTTTTTCTTCAAGTAAATCCGTGAGAGTTTGAGATTCATTTTTTAAGCCGACACAAGATGCGATTCCAAGTTTTTTGTAATTCATTCTTTTAGAAAATTCAATTAATTCCAATACTCGAGGCATTTTCATATATGCATCGACTTCAAGTTCAGTTGAAGTAATGTAAAAATTGAGATTTTCTTCTTTTCTTATTTCTTTTTCGGCATATTTTCTTATTTCTTTATCATAGCAGTTAATGCCGTCCATACAGAACGAGTCTTCACAATCATTGCATCTCATAAAAAGAGATAAAGAAACTAATTTAAAAAAGTTACTTATTTTATGCCCGTAATTATGTCTGTTTTAAAATCGAATAGAGTCTTTGTTTTATTTTTATCGACCAAACTCATTGTGTTGTCATTTGTAACTTTTCCTATAACTCTAGCTTCAATTTTTTGCTGTTTAAAAAGATTTAGTATTTTGTCTGTATTCTCAGGAGTTGAAGTCAAAGTGAATCCATAGCCAGGGTATATTTTTAACCAGTCTATAAAATCCATATTTTCTGGCCTTTGTATATCGTCAATATTGATAATTGCCCCTTTTCTTGAGGTTTCGAGAAGCATTCCAATTGTACCCAGTATTCCTGGATTAGAGATATCTTTAGCTGCAAACGAAAGTTCTTTTTCAGCTATTTCGTTCATTATACTAAGCTTTGATATGCACTCTTCAGAAGATTTTTTTAGGGTGGTGTCCCAGTTAAGAAAATTGTTATAGCGTCGACCGTCCATATCCATTGCTAGTATTATATCTTCTCCTTCTTTTGCAGAGAAGCTTGAAAGTATCTTTGATGTATTTCCCATTATTGAGACAGATACTGTTGTTGTTTCAGTATCTGGATGAAGGTGTCCCCCCACCATCGGAACTTTAAATTTGTCACAGCCTGTCTTAATTCCTTCAAGTAAATCCTTACAGTTATCAGTCTTTTTTAAAGACATAATATTGACCATAGCGATGGGTTTACCCCCCATTGCATAGATATCATTTACATTTACAAGTACGGCACAATATCCTGCCCAGAAAAGATCATTTAAGAGATTTGCCCAAATTCCGTCTGCGGCAAAAAGAAGATAATTACCTTCAGCTTTTAAAACAGCGGCGTCGTCACCAAAATCAATAATAGTATTTCCATAATTAGAAAAGGGTTTGAATTGATTAATTAGATGCTTAATTGGATTTTTTCTTTTAACACCCTCGTAGTTTCGAATTTCCTGAACAATTCTGTTTAGGTCTGTCATACTTTTCAACATGCGGTTAAAGACTAATTTATTTATAAAAGTTGTTATTTCAAAATGCTTTCCATAAATTTTCTAATCTCTGTAGGTGTAGAAGACTCGAGGCCATAAATTTGAGAAAATTTGGGTGTTGTTTTAAGGATCTTTGTTTTACCACAAGGCTCCGCATCTAATAGCCCTGCTTCAACTAAGATTTTGACATGTTCGTAACACTGACTTCCCCTATATTTGACTAAATCTGATTTTTTTAGAGGTTGTTTGTATGCTATAATTGCCAAAGTTTTTAGAACTGCCCCTCTTATTTCTGATTTTGGGGCAAAATCAGCAGTTAATAAGGAATACTCATTTCTTACTTGCATAGTATATCTGTCCTCTAAAGCCCTAACTACTTCAAGAGAACTTCCTCTATCCTTATAGTCTTTAGAAAGATTTTCAATCAAACCCTCTACATATTCCCTATCTTTCACACCAAGTTTTTTTAACAGCTTAGATATGGGGACAGGTTCACCTGAAATGAAAAGAATTGCCTCAATAGAAGCCTTGTCCTTTGCTATGTCCATATACTTCATATATTTCATATATTTAAATGGTTTGCAGGTTATGCCCAATAAATCGAAATATAAGAAACTTTTTTAATGTCCTAACCTTTGTTTAATTAGGTGTAGAGATGGAATTAGAAGAAATTACTCATAAAACAACGAAGCTTATAGATTCAGATGGGGAAATTTTTGCGCAGAAAATAAAAGTTATTTCTTACGATATTGAAAAAAATAATGTAGAGATTGGCGAAGAAAAAGAGACTATAGGTATAGGCGTAAGAGTAGTTGAGGGGAAAAAACAGGGATTTTCGTTTACAAACAATATAAATAACCTAGAAGAATGTGTTAAGACAGCATACAAAGTTCTGAAAGTATCTAGAGATAGGGAAGATTTTACTGGTCTGCCTACTCCAAAGGAAATAAAAAAGAGAAATCTTGTCGACAAATCTTTGTATTCCATAACTTCTGAAGATTTGATGACTTTCTCAATGGACATGATTAAAGGCTGTGAGGAAAAAGGAGGAACACCATCATCTGGAAGCACGAATCTTACATTTCACGAAGAAAACATTTCGACATCGACCGGCATCTCATTAAGTCAGAAATATGTCACGCTTTTTGGTTACATATCCGCTATTTACAAGAATGGTGATGTATCCACAGGATTTGATTATAATATTATGAGAAGTAAATTTGAGTTTGCCTCCATCGGAGAAAAGGCTGCGTTTAAAGCTAAAGAAACTAGCAATGCCAAAAAAATCCAATCTATGAACTGTGATGTCATTTTAGAACCTGAAGCAGTTTCTTCATTGCTTTCAAATACTTTTATTTCTCATCTTTTTGCTGAAAGTGTGGATAAGAATAGAAGTTTTTTAAAAGGAAAAATTGGGGAAAAAATAACTGACCTTACTATGATAGATGACGGCACTATTGATTATGGCGTGGCTTCTTCCGAATTTGATGGAGATGGAAATCCGACTAAACGAAATATTGTCTTAGAGAAAGGGGTGTTGAAAGAATATCTTTATGACGATTTTTATGCAAAAAAGTTTGGGGTTGAATCTACTGGAAACTCCGAAAGAGATTATAAATCTCTCCCTTCTATTAGCACTACTAACTTCATTATCGAAGGCAATAGAATAGAAGGAATAAAAGAAGGATTTATCATTAATGAACTGAGGGGCGCTCATACTGCAAATCCAATTTCTGGAGATTTCTCCGTTGAAATTTCCAGTGGTTTTTACATAAAAAATGGGGAGAAAGTTCATCCAATAAAACATGGGATGATAGCGGGGAATGTATTTAATCTTTTGAGCAAAGTTAAAGGAGTTTACGGGGATATTAAAAATACAGGCGGGATGATTACTCCATCTATTGTTTCAGAAGCTAAGGTGATAGGATGATAGCTGTTGTAGGTATGCCCGGATCAGGAAAAAGTGAATTTGTCAATGTAGCTCTAAGCTTAGGTTACAGATTCATATCTATGGGGGATATAGTACGAGAAGAAACTGTGAAGAGGGGTTACCCACTTGAAGAAAGTGGAAAAGTAGCACAAATGCTTAGAGATAAAGAAGGGCTTGATGCAATAGCTGTTTTAACTTTAGATAAAATTAGAGAAACTCATTACACCAAATTTTTAATTGAAGGCATAAGAGGTATAAAAGAAATTGAAAGATTTAGAAATGAAATTGATTTTACACTAGTTGGTATACATTCTTCACCGCATATACGATTTGAAAGATTAAAAAACAGAGGGCGAGAAGATGACCCAAAAATCATTGAAGATTTTCATAAAAGAGATTTACGAGAGCTATCGTGGGGATTAGGTGAAGCTCTTGCACTATCAGATTTTATAATAGATAATAATGGCACCTTAGAAGAATATAGAGCCAATATTGATAAGGTGATAAAAAAATATGAGCTTTAAATTAAAAGTATTCGCCGAGGTAAAATCAACAGAAACCAATGAAAAGGTAAAAAGATCGATATTAAATATTTTTCCAGATATCAATATCGAAGAAAAAGAAAAAGAAATTATTGGTTATTCTGAAGATGATGGGGTTCTTTCAAGATTTATCGAATTAGTATATTCTGAAGCAATTAGGGATAGTGTGAATATGGTATTAAAGGAGGGTACACAAGGTGCGAAAATATCATTTTCTGTGAATAAGCAAGCTGCTTTTGCAGGTAGGGTAAATCTATCTCGAGTATCCCCACTGGGATCCATTAAAGTAAAAATCTATGTGGATGATCCTTATGATTTCATCGATAAAATAGTTCCTAAAACACTTTGATTTAAAGTATTATTTTTAAATTATCTTTTATGGTTCCACTCTTCTGTTTCATATTTCTTCTTAGATAATTCTTTTGCAAGGTTTAATTCGTCTCTAGAAATATTCTTCACTTTTGTTTTCCCAAATACTTCTTCAAATCCTTGTTTTAAACAATTAATTAAATCTTGTTTGTTCAACTTATATCCTTCATCCGATAGTGTTGTAACTCTTTTTTTTATTTCTATTTTTTTATCTGAGATCTTAAGAACTTTTTCCATTAATCCTATGTTAGTGTTGTACATTAGGGTTCCATGCTGTAAAATAACTCCGGATTTTCTTGTTTGGGCAGATCCCGATATTTTTTTTGAATTGAATACAATATCATTAAGTGGCTTAAATTCGACCTTGATATTAAGTTTTTTTAAACCTTCAATAATGCCTCCATAAATAAACTCAAATGAATCTAGGATATCTTCAGGTGCATTTTCTTCGGACATCACGACTGAATAGGTAATTTCGCCCAAAGAATCATGAAAGACATTTCCACCTCCAGTTATTCTTCGGACATAGTCGATATTGTTTTTTTTACAGAAATCTAAATCAATTGAAGATTCTAACCTCTGGAAGTAACCAATAGAAACACATGACGGTAGAAATGAATAAAATCTAAATGTATCTGGTATTTTATCATTAGCTCTTAACAATAATAAAGCTTCATCTAGGCCCATTGAAAGATACCCATTATCTTCCCTATATCCTAAATATATCACAGAGAAAATACTATCGAAAACTATTTATAGGTTTACATAAACATCATTTATGGGAAGGGAAATGGAGGAAAAATTTAGAATCCTCTCATATTTTTTCACCTCTAGTGCTAGATTTCCCTTCCCTCGTTAAGGGCTTTAGGAGGCATCTTATGTATCAAAGAATTTTAAAACTGCTTGAGAATGAAGAATCTCCTCTTTCTTCAGAGACGATCAGTGAAAAAACAAAAGAAAGTTTAATGAAAACAAAATCTCTTTTATTGCGATTGCAGGAAGAAGGAAAAGTTGAAAGTACAAAAAAAGATGACATTATAGTATGGCAGATAAAGAAAAAGGATGATGTTGAGAAGAAATTTGAAAAGATGGGAAGATAATGCCTTTTTCTCACCCCTTTATTAAAGGGGAGATATCACCTAGAACCTACCAAGAAACTATTTTTGTGAATAGTAAAGATAAAAATACCTTAGTTATTTTACCGACAGGCCTTGGGAAAACATATATCGGGATTTTACTTGCAGCCTATACTCTACACTCTTTAGAAAAGAAAGTTTTGGTCTTAGCACCAACAAAACCACTAGCCGAACAACATTTGAAATCATTTTCAGATATATTAAATATTGAAAAAGAAAGTTTTTCTCTTCTGACTGGAACAGTGGCTCCCACTAGAAGAAATGAGCTTTATATAAAATCTTTAGTTGTGATTGCTACCCCCCAAGTAATAGAGAATGATATATTGGGTGGAAGAATAACTTTAGAAGATTATGGTCTTATTATTTTTGATGAAGCCCATCGTGCAAGTGGAGACTATGCTTATACCTACATAGCGGAAAAAGCTATATCAAAAAATATCAGAATTATGGGATTGACTGCTTCGCCTGCCTCAGATAAAGAAAAGATGAAGGAAATCATTCATAATCTTGGAATAGAAAATATAGAAATTAGGAATGAAACCTCATCCGATGTCAAATCTTATGTTCAAGACATAAATATATCGTGGGTTTCAGTTAAACTTCCTGATGAATTTCTTGAAATAAAAAAGTTGCTTGAGATATTACTAAAAAAAGAGATTACAGCACTGAAAGATCTTGGATTTGTTTCATCCCAAGATGTTTCAAAAAAAGAGATATTGAGCACTGTAATCAAAATAAATAATAAAATTAAAGAAGTTCCACCACATGAAAAATCTGTTTACTATGGTGCTCTGAAATCACAAGCAAAAGCCCTAAAGGTATATCATGCCTTGGAATTATTGGAAACCCAAGGTATATCGCCATTAATATCCTATTTCAAAAGAATGAGGGATGGTAAAAGCCGTTCTTCGTTAGAGTTGCTTTCTGAAAAAACTATTATGAAGATAATAACAATGGCCAATAATTTGAATCAACAGGGAATTGAACATCCAAAACTTTCAAAATTATTTGAAATTGTTGTAAAAGAAGTTAATGATGGAAAAAATATAATAATATTTTCCCATTACAGAGACACCACAATGAGGATTGTAAAAGAGTTAGATAGCTTTGAAGGTGTAAAAGTTGAAAGATTCGTTGGTCAAGCCTCAAAAAAAGGAGATATGGGTTTATCTCAGAAAAAACAGAAAGAGATAATTGAAAGATTTAGATTAGGAGAGTTTAATGTTCTTGTTGCAACTTCAGTTGCTGAAGAAGGTCTTGATATTCCTGAAGTGGATATGGTTATACTGTTTGAGCCTGTGCCTTCCGAGATAAGGTCAATTCAGAGGAGAGGCCGAACTGCTAGGAGAAGAAGTGGGGAAGTTATAATTCTCATGGCAGAAAATACTAGAGACGAAGGTTATTATTGGGCAAGTAAGAAGAAAGAAAAGCAAATGAAACTTACTGTAATGGAATTAAAAAGAGATTTTAGGAAAAGTGATGAAATGATTATGGCAGAAAAGGGTCAAAGTAAATTAAAAGATTTTGTCAACATGCCAGATATCATAGCAGATGATAGAGAAGACAAAAAGGTGTTAAAAATTTTATCAGAAAACGCTAATATCAAAATAAATCGTTTAGAAGTTGGGGACTACATACTCTCAAACAGAGTTGGAGTTGAAAGAAAATCTTCTAATGATTTTGTTGAATCACTTATCAATGGAACTCTTTTCCCACAAATTTTATCGCTGGCCAATAATTTTGAAGTCCCAATATTGATAGTAGAAGGGGAAGATGTTTATTCTATAAGGAATATGGATAAAAAATCTATCCGTGGCGCAATTATCTCGGCCATGGTAGATTTCAGAGTTAGACCTATTTTTACAAAAAATCCGGAAGAAACTGTCAATTTTCTCGTTGATATTTCATTAAGAGAACAGAAAGAAAAAGATAGGATGCCCATAATCAGAGGAGAAAAAAAAGTAATGAGCCTAAGGGAAAAACAGTTATTTATTGTAGAAGGTCTTCCTGAAGTATCTTCAATACTTTCCAGAAGGTTACTACAAAAGTTTGGCAGTGTGCTTGGAGTTTTTAATGCTGATGAAATCGAACTTAAGGAAGTTGAAGGTGTTGGAGAAATAAAGGCAAAGAAGATACGAGAAATTGTAGATTCCTTGTATGAAGAAATCTAATTTCTTTATTGCTAATCAATAATTAACCAAAAGATTTAAATATTAATAAGCAATAATATATATTAGCATTAATAGGTGATGAATTATGCGAGGAAATAACGATGTCGAAGCAAGAAAATTCTTTAAACAAGCAAAAAGAATGAAAGATAGGGCAGAAGTAAATATAAAAAAGAGAAACTTCGTTTTAGCTTCTATTGAAATAGGTGTTGCAAACAAACTTCTTGAAGAAGGAAGTAAGTTTCTCTAAATTTTATTTTTAATTTTGATATTCTCTCCTAATGTTATTGATCCTGTGCTACTTCTATGAAGAAATTTAAATAAACATCCTATATTTATACCATAGTCTTATATATAAAATATATAAAATCTAAAACAATGTTATCCGGCGATATACTCGGCCTAATAATAGTCTATGGCTATGTGGCCGTTTTACTCTTTATCTCTGAAAAACTGTTGAGCAAATATAAAGTATTTAGCCGAAAATTCCTCCACATAATGGTTGGAAATGTAATGTTTATATTACCTATATTCGAAACAAAATTTGCGATGACTTTTCTTGCTGCTGCCCCGTTTATACCTCTAACATTTTTAATGAGCCCACATTCGCCTTTAAAAATCAAAGATAAAATATCATCTTCAGGACACGGACTTGGATTGGTATACTATGCTATTTCATGGACCGTTCTTGCATTTTTATTTTTTGATCGGCCATGGATTATAGCTGTAGGTATAGCTGCTATGTCATATGGAGATGGAATGGCATCCTTAATCGGGACCAGATTTGGAAAAAGAAAATACCATTTCTTTGGAGAAACTAAGAGTATTGAAGGGTCAATAACAATGTATCTTACACTAGTTACTGTTATGTGGATTGTATTGAAATACTACAATAATATTTTTGTAAATGTTAGTTTAGTACCGATCAATTACTTAATCCTATTATTTGTTCCACTTGTTGCAACTTTATTCGAAGCTGTTACACCCAAAGGACTGGATAATTTGACTGCATGTTTTTCTGCAACAATTCTTTATTACATATTGATACTGGTGGGATAATGAGATTTATTATAATTGATGGATTAGATGGTGCTGGCAAAGACACTCATGCTAATTTAATTCGTAATCGATACGTAACTAGAGGTAATAATGTCATTTTAAGGTCACATCCAGAAAATGATAATACTTTTGGAATAAAAGCAAAAAACTCACTTTTAGGTAAGGGAAAATTAAATTATATTAAAGCATCAATTTACTATGCTTTTGATGTTATAAGATCTGTAAGGAAGTATTATAAAAAAGGTGATGATACATTGATTGTTGTACGTTACCTAATGGGTGTTGCCTATTTGCCATTGCCTTTGGCTAAATTATTCTACAAATTTTTTTCAACTATACTCCCCACTTCAGAGTATATGTTCTTTTTAGATGTTGAGCCACAAGAGTCTCTAAGAAGATTATCTAAAAGAAATGAAAAAGAAATGTTTGAGAATCTAAACGATCTTGTAAATGTAAGGGAGAAAGCATTGAAATTAGCAAATAATTGGAACATTATAAATACAGGACACACAATAAATGAAGTCCAAAAGGAAATAGAAAAAATACTAGATAGATTGGATAATGGAAAAGATACGAAAACAGAATATATCTCAAATCGAATCCAAAATTAATAAAAAAATATTATAAGATATTATAATTTTTCAAATCTCTTTTCAAGTTCTCTTAGAACTTTAGGAAGAGTTGTGTATTCCATATCTTCACATGGTAATCTGTGTGGTTCAAATGGCCCATGCCGTCTCATATAGTCAGCGACTCTTTGTGCTTTTCTTCTAGCTTCATCATATGCAGGATCGTCAAATAGATCAACTGGCCCAACTAGTTTTCCGTTTGCTATCTGAAATCCAAGGGCTATAACTCTTGGAGGCCCATCAAATCTAGTACATACTGCATTCTTTTGACTAACTGGCATTATTGGGCCGTTGTGAGACCCTCTCATCCAGCCGGCCACTAAGTGGGGGAATGCGAAAGGCTCGAGTATTTCGCCAACTGCAGGAAGACCTGATTGCCCCCTTACCAGTGCCACAGGATCATCTTTTCCCACATAATCTCCAGCTATCTTGTAAAGCTTTTCAGTGCTGATGTTTGCAACTGCTTCGTCAGCAGGTAATTTTCCACCTTTTTTTGGATAAACTCTTTTTATTACATATCTCGATTTGGCACCAATCAAAGCAAGCATTTTGTATAGCTCTTCTGGACAATCCATGAATACTCTCTTACTTTCTAAGATATCCCATATCTCGAATCTAAATCCTGCTGCTGCACTTGGGTCTATTACTAACCCTATTGTGTTAAAAGGGTCTGCAAATATCTTATATATCGGTAAATTAAAGGCCCCAGGATCAGTCTTGTCCATCATAAATGCAATAACTGGCTCTGCTTTTCTTTCTTCAAATTCGAGTTCTGCAATTCCAGGACCCAACCCTCTAACATTTCCGCTAAATGCATCAGCTAATAGGTCTTGGCCTGCACCGTAAAGCTTCAATTCCCTAGCGACTTCTGTTGCTTTTTCAAAAGTATTCCACGCAAGATGATGAACTTCTTCAGAATCAATACCTTTTCTATGTGTCATTAATAGTTCTAGATCGTCTCCACAATTTGTAACGTGGAAATCAATTAGAAGTTTACCTTTTTCTTTTTCTAATTCTTTTTGTGCTTTTTGAATTAAATCTGGATGAACCTTGGCATGGCCAGGCCATCCTCCAACATCTGCTTTAATAAGAGAAACAGTTATTTTTTCTCCCATTTAATCCTCCTCGTCTTTTGATTTGAAATCATCAATTGAGAATGGAGGTTCTTCACCGTCTTTTATCTGACCTTTAGCTTTCATCATTTCTCTGGCAATAAGGTAGTAAACAAGCGCTAAGGCTTTTTTACCTTTGTTATTTGTTGGTACAACTAAATCAACGTTTGACAGATAATTTTCAGAGTCGCATAGTGCAACTACAGGTATTTTTGCAAGGCCGGCTTCCCTTAGTATCTGATAATCTGCTCTTGGATCTGTCAAGATTACTACTTCAGGCTCCATAAAATCTTCACAGTTTGGATTTGTTAGAGATCCTGGAATAAATCTCTTTGTAATTGTTTTTGCGCCTATTTTCTGACCAAAAGCTAATACTGGTTTAAATCCATAGATTCTTGAAGAAACTACTAGAATTTTCTCTGGCTCAAATTTAGCAAGAAACTTCCCAACTTTTTCAATCTTCTTATTTGTTTCGTTTATATCAAGGATATATAGACCATCTTGTCTTATCCTAAATATGTACCTTTCCATGTCCCTTGTTTTTTGAGTTGTCCCAATATGTATTCCTGATGCAAGGTACAAATCAAGAGGTACAAGCATTTCATCACTCATTAAATCTCCTCTCCCAAATATTCTTTAATTCTTATTAGTTCATTTATTATTTGGATATTATCTTCCATTAATTCCAAATATCTAAGATTAAATGCTAGAGATATATGACATATCCCTTCATCAACTGCAGAGATTATGCAGTTCTTATCATCTTTTGATGCAGCATAAATATTAGATATTGTATCTAGCTCAATTTTTTTTGGTTTTTGATTGTTTTTTAACTCTTTTAGATCGAAGTTAAATATTTTTCCCCCTATATTCAATAGAGGCATTTGCCCCTCGTATATGCCTCCAAGATATCTAAAAAGAGGTAACGAATAAAAAGAAGATGCTGCTTTGGCAGATGCCAAAGATAAAGCGAATCTTATTTGAGTATAGGGCGTTATTTCGCAAAGCAACTCATCTAGTGATTTTTGTTCAATTGCATCCAATCCTATGAGTTCCGGTAAAACAACTTCTTCTATCTCAGAGATTTCTTCTTCAAAAGGCACAGAGGCTCTCCCAAAACTTGAAGAGGTATATACATCTATTTCTACTATACTCTTCTCTTTATTGCTGTTGTAAACCTTCCTTGCCCTTATATCCTCTATTACGGTCAATATTTCCTCTCCTTCTCCATTTCCTATGGTGGGGCCGTCGGGATTTGAACCCGAGTTTCCACCACCCCAAGGTGAGAGGCTAGTCCAAGCTACCCCACGGCCCCATGTGAAATCGACTATAAACTATTAAAATATAAAATTATATTTTATAGTCGAGCAGTTCATCTATAAGATCAACATGGGTAAGAAGCATTCTTCTGCAGCAATATCTGGTTAGTCCCATGTCGTCCAATATTTTTTCTGTTTTTTCCCCTTTGCTTACTCTAGCTAGATAAGGCTCATAAAGATGTCCAATCACTTTTCCACAGGTAAAGCATCTTACAGGGATAATCAAAAGATCACCTGTAAGATTTCTGTCTTCTTGCTCTTGGTCCTTTAGAAGACTTACTTGGCTTGTGCTCTTCAGTTCTCCTTGAATCTCCCCTTAATAGGATTCTGTCGTATCCTAGATAAGCTTCTTTCAAAGAGTTATCCTGAGTGAATTCGACAAGACCTCTTGCGATTGCTATTCTGCATGCATCAGCTTGCCCCATAATTCCTCCACCTCGGACATCAATGTCAATATCAACTGTATTTGCTGTATCTCCTGCAAGGAGAATTGGTTCAAACATTTTGATTCTTACCAATTCAGGTTCAACTATGGGAAGCGGTTTGCTATTAATTCTGACTCTCCCCTTCCCTTCTTTTACAGTTGCCCTTGCAACAGCTTTTTTTCTTTTACCTACTGATTGAATAATTTTCATACACGCCCCCCAAGGAAGGATGATATTTCTTTTACTCTAAAATATTTCTTAGTTCTTAATTTTGAAACATCAGCTTCGTTGAATCTAACGAATTCTTTTCCAGTTAAATCTTCAGGTATACCAACATATACCTTTAGTTTCTTGTATGCCTGTCTTCCTTTGTCTTTTTTCCAAGGTAACATTCCCCTTACTGCCCTTCTGACTATTCTGTCAGATCTTTTTGGGAAAAATGAACCTCTCAAAGGATTTGCGATATCTTTGAATTGTGCTCTTTTCTTGTAAAGGTCAAAGAAATAATCCCTATTCCCCGTAATTATAACTTCTTCAGCATTGACTATATAAATTTCTTCCCCTTCTAAAAGTTTTTTAGCAGCAACTGATGCCATTCTGCCCAGAATCTGATCTTTTCCATCGATTATCATGAGATCACTCCATTATCCTTACACCGCTACCTCTCGGATTCTCTTTGTAAAGGTCATAAAGAGTTATTGCTCTTCCATTTTTGTTTATCTTTTCCATGGCGGATTTAGAAAACTTGAATGCAGAAATTGTAACTTTATGATCTAGTTCTCCACTGCCCAATACTTTTCCGGGAACAACTACTGTGTCTCCATCTTGTGAATATCTATTGATTTTTGATAAATTCACTTGGGGTAAATGCCTTGTAGGCCTTTTGAACCTCTTAGAAAGGTCAATCCACAAGGGAGTTTTTTCAGAATATCCTTTGTCTATAAAAAAATCTATAAGACTTAATATATTTGGATTTGTTTTATTCAATTTTTTCATTAGTTTCACCTCTCAAACTCTTGCGCTTTCGCTCGCCTGAGATTAACATTGATATTTTAATACCCTATTTAAACGTTTCGATGAATTTTTAAATAGAGGAAATATTTTGAAAAAGAAGAAAAATAAATTATTATTTATCTTTTCCAGATTGGATTTAGAATAGAAGGAAGTTCAGTATCGTATCCAAGATCTTTTAAAGCCATTTGAAGACAGGCCATAGTAACTATTATTTCCTTTTCCGAAACACTTCCCATGTGTCCAATTCTAATTATCTTCCCTTTAAGATGGTCTTGTCCACCAGCTATTATCACGCCGTACTTTTCTCTCATTGTTTTAACGAGTTCTTGTCCATCAATTCCTTCTGGAACTTTAATAGATGTGACTGTGTTTGAACATGTCTTTTCTTCCTGGGGAAATAATTTAAGGCCTATGGATTTTGCAGCTTCTCTTGTTGCCTTAGCCATTTTTTCATGTTTTTTGATCCAGTTGTCAAATCCGCATTCATCTATTATATCCAATGCTTCTTTTAATCCGTAAGCCATCGATACAGGTTGAGTGTATGGAGCCTTGTATTTGTTATTTTTATATTTCTTCAGGTTAAGATAGTAGCATGTTTCGTCAGTTTTTTCAATTATATCCCAAGCCTTCTGGCTAACGGAGATAAATGACATCCCTGGGGGGAGTCCGATACACTTCTGGCTACCCGATGCACATAGATCAACTCCCCAATTATCAACTTCAATATTGTCTCCACCAAGTGATGAAATAGTATCTACAACTAATAGAGCATTACTACCCTTTACAATCTTTCCAATGTCTGCTACTGGGTTTCTAACTCCTGTGGAGGTTTCATTGTGTACCATTGTTACTGCCTTGATGGCCGGGTCTTTTTCTAATGCTTTTTTAACATCTTCTGTCTTTATAGGCATTCCCCAGTCATATTTTAATTCAATTACAGCTCCCTTGTAAGCCTTGACAATGTCTCTAAATCGCTCTCCAAACTTACCTGATGTAATACATAAGACCTTGTCTCCTGGTTGAACAATGTTAGCTATTGCAGCGTCCATTGCAGCTGTACCAGAACCGGCAATTATAAAAACATCATTTTTAGTTTTAAAGATTTTTTTCATTCTTTCGGATTGCTCCATAAAGAGCTTGTTAAATTCATCGCTTCTATGGGGCATGATTTTCATTGACATGGCCCTAAATACCCTAGGGTGAACTGGTATCGGACCAGGTATCATTAGTAAAAAATCCTCATTCATATAACCACGACACTGTTTTAACAAAAATAAACATATATAAGATTATCTTATCTAACTGTAAATTAAAAGTGTTAGAATAGAATAAATCTCAAGAAGATTAAAACAAAATTACATTATTTCTTTGTGTGTCATTAGTCTTGTTGTGTAACCTGCGATTCTATTCAAAAGTTTATGTGTAGGTACATCGAGTAAGTCTTTAATTACTAATTTGTTCTCTTCAAAATCTTTTGTAAGTTCGCCTCTGTGTTTTTCAACTAACTGTCTTGAAATTCTTTTTATAAATGATGGTCTGATTCTTCCCAACATTACACCTCCATTTTAAAAGAAATGGTATAGTGGGCTTTTTAAAATTATCGTCAGATTATTGATTTTTTTCAATTTTAGGCCTTATTGTCTGTATTATTGCAGAAATTATTTAAAGATTAACTATCGAAATAAATCCATGCTTGACATTATTAAGAGTCGAATTGATCCAAATCTTACAATTGGAATAGGAGCTTATGATGACCCAGAAAAAGTTCAAGATGCGGTAAACAGTATCGATTTTTGTAATGTAAAAATTTTCAATACATCTGCCAAGATCATCGCTTCCCTACAAAAAGGCGAAATAGACGCTATTGTCCGAGGTACGCTTCAAAGTTCAGATTTCATAAAAGAAGTAAAAAATAGTTTTAAAATTGATAAGATTTATAGAATTGGCCTTTTAGGAACCTATGACAAAAAATATTTCTTTTTTGCGCCTCTTGGCGTTGATGAGGGTGAAAACCTAAAAGAAAAAGAAATGCTAGTTGAATATGCTAAGGATTTGTTAAAAAGATTCAAAATTGAGCCAAAAATATCAGTCCTTTCTGGTGGACGAAAAAAAGATATAGGAAGATCTGAAAGGGTTGATAATACGATACTTGAAGCAGAAGCTTTGGCAGAGAAGTATGGCGTAAAACATTCTGAAATTTTAATTGAAAATGCAATAAAATATTCGAATTTTATACTTGCGCCGGATGGAATATCAGGCAATTTAATTTACAGGACTTTAATTCATCTTGGCGGAGGCACTTCCCATGGAGCACTCTATTATCCTCTAGCTATTAAAGGCACAGTCATTGTTGATACTTCAAGAGCTGGCCCCAAAGAAGAGTATATTTCATCAATCGCTCTTGCAAATGCTATTAAAAATTATTAATCAAAAAAATCAATTATTTTTTCTAAATTAACTACATTCTTCCAAGATACCAGTTCATTATGGTTTGTTGCGTCAAGATGGATTGGAGTTAATGATACCTTGTTCTGCTTTATTGCTGAATAATCTGTACCTTCTTCAACAAATCCTCCAGGGGGTTTACCAAAGACTTTAAAATACATCTTGCCTTCCTTTTTGTTTGTTTCAAATGGCTCATCATAGTAAACTCTTCTCCCAAGTCTCGTCACTTCAACTCCTTTTAGTTCATTAAATGGAACAGAAGGTACGTTTATGTTTAGAAGCGTGTCAGTAGGCAATTTCTTAAAATTCCAAGAATCAAAAAGTATTTCCAAGAATTTTGTTGCAGTGTCAAACATTGGGTTATAATAATCTGATGAAGAAATAGCTAGCGAAGGTATTCCATTTATTATTCCTTCTCTGGCAGCAGAAACTGTTCCAGAGTAATATATATCATAGGATATGTTCTCTCCATGATTTATCCCTGAAAGTATCAGATCAATTTTTTCTCTCATGAAATGTCTTATAGCAAGAGCTACACAGTCGACAGGAGTTCCAGAAACGAGATAATCTGTTCTTTGTTTATCTGGTAAATAAAGACTCTCAACTTCAATTTTTTTAAATATAGAATAACTATGGCCGATTCCACTACAATTTTCTTTTGGAGCTATGACAACAACTTCGCCTAAAGACTCAGCAACCTCTGTGAGTCTCTTTATTCCTTCTCTTCCATACCCGTCATCATTAGTTACTAGTATTCTCATTTGCACTAAAGAGGCAGTAAGATACTTTTAAAGGTTATTCCTTAATTATTTCTAGTATTGCTTCTTTAGGAACTCTTAGGTGGATAAGATTTTGCTTTCCACGCCCTCTTGACTGAGCCCTTTGAATGTCGACTATCTTAAGATTTTCAAGTTTTGATGTTGCCTTTCTAAAGAGTTCGTATGACATCTCTTCTTCTAAGATATGGAAGAAATCACTTGCTTTTGTGAATTTACCAGAGTTTTCAGCTAAAACTTTCAGGACTTTTTTGTCTGTTTTTGATAGTCCATCGAAGACATTTTTGACATGCAGAGAAGAGCTGATACGTTCTATTGCTTTTTCAACATCATCGATAATTATTTTTTTTCGTCCATCGAGTTCTGCCAACATTGCAGCGTCCTTTATTCCTCTTATCCCAAGTCTTAAGTCGCCTTTCTCAAAAGTTATTTCTGCAATTTTGTCTAAGACTTCCGCTCCCATCACTCCAGGATAAAGTCCAATTTCAGAACGGTATTCAAGAATATCATGTATTGTATCTTGAGAATAAGATTTAAAGTGAACTTCATTTGGCATGAACACAGTCCTAATTTTTTCTGAAACTTTAAATGAAAACGCATTGTCTGTTATAATACCGATAATTCCTGTTTTAACTCCAGGATATATCTCATGCGCCCTTAGAATTTTATAAAGAATATTTTCTGCAATATTAACATGAAATAAAAAATCCACATCGTCCAATGCTACTAGTAATGTTTTATTTTTTTTCTGTAGTTCTCCCATTGTATATTCATAAAGAGTCGTTAATGGTTTTCCGGTTTCTACGGGGGGATATCCAAAAAGTCCTCTGAAAATCTGAGACATTATTGAGAATTCTCGGTAATGAAATTGACAATTTATGTAGACTGGAACAACATTATTTGAAACTTCAGTTATTTCTTTAAAGAGTAATTTGATTGAAGTGGTCTTTCCTGTGCCTGTTGGCCCTAAAACGATAGTATTTGTTGGAAAATCTCCTTTTATTAAAGGTTTTACGTTGTGAGAGATTGCTTCAAGTTCATTGTCCCTATGTTTGAAAACCTCCGGTATGTAACTAAGATCAAAGACTTCGGGATTTCTGAAAAGCGATTCATCCCACATCAAAATATCCTTTATTTTGCTTGACATAACTAAATAAAAAAATTATTTTAAGTTTTTATACTTTAGCTACTTCCATGAATATGTTTGATAAGACAAAGTTCTTATCATTTCTTTCAGAGTTCGCATGTTCTATTGCCTTTTCGATTAATAAAGGAAAAGGAACTTTTTTTGAGTTTTTGTATTCCTGCATATAATCACCAATTAGTATATCACCGGCGGCAATATAAACTAAGCCTTAGTGAGATATTTGATTTTTTATTAATTTAAAGTTCCATTGTTCCCTCAAATCATTTAAATAGTAATTAATATCCTTATTATTAAATTTTAAGAAATAATATATTCTAGAATAACCAATAGAAAGATATATAATCCCAAATAGAATAATTAATCATATGAGATCTGAAGAAAGAAAGAAACTTATGTTAGTTGTTATGACGATTATAGTATGTGGAATGTTATTAATGTCTTCTCTACAGATATTCTTCTTTTTTAGATAGTACTTTATTATTTGATATCGGATTCATATAAAGTTCTCAACATAATAGCAAAAAAATACTGCTGCCAAGCTAAGAACAAATATAGTATATCCAAATATCAAATCTGCTATTTCTTCTCCTTTCAAAGAATCCCCATTATACTAGGATTGATAGTAAATAAAGTTTACTGCAAAAAAGAATATAAAATAAAAAATATGTCAGACCGCCCATCTCTCATCATCAGTCAGACGCTGTCGGTTTCCTCATCCATACATACCAATTAACGAATTATTTTGATATTCCGGTGATGTAATTCTTGATACTGAGCATTTAAAGTCTTCGGGAGTGACGTAATCTCTATCTTCCCTGATTGCGGCCATTCCTGCTTCAGTGCACAGTGACCTAATCTCTGCACCTGAAAGTCCATTTACTAGATCAATAATTTCGGAGTAATCAAGATTCTTAATGTTCATATTCCTAGAATGAATCTTAAATATGTCAAGGCAAGCCTCTTTTGTGGGTGGCGGTATTTCAATCAATCTGTCAAATCTGCCAGGCCGTAAGAGTGCAGGATCTAACATATCCACTCTGTTCGTAGCACCAATAATTTTAACATGCCCCCTTGGATCAAAACCGTCAAGCTCAGCTAGAAGTTGCATCATTGTCCTTGCAACTTCTCGATCTCCGCTTATACCAGTATCAACACGCCTTGCCCCTATAGCGTCTATCTCATCAATAAATAGAATTGAAGGAGCTTTTTCCCTTGATAGATTGAAAACTTCCCTTACCATCCGAGCTCCTTCCCCTATATATTTTCTAACAAACTCAGAGCCAACAACTCTTATGAATGTGGAATCAGTTTCATTTGCAACTGCCTTGACAATTAACGTTTTACCGTTTCCAGGTGGTCCGTGTAACAAAACTCCGTGTGGTGGCTCTATACCGACTTTATCGAAAAGTTCCGGTTTCTTTAGAGGTAATTCCACAGTTTCTTTTATCTTATTTATTTGATCAGTTAATCCACCAATATGAGAATAGGTTACACATGTTTTATCCAAAACTTCCATTCCACATACTTCTGGATCTTTTGTTGATGGTAGAACTTCCATTATAGAAAGATTTCTTTGATTACACGCCACTAGTGCACCAGGAATGAGATCATTAATATTAACATTAGAACAAGCACCAACAACAAATTTTGGTCCACTTGAACTCTTAATGATGATTTTGGATGGATCTATTGCCTCAACTATAACTCCTGTTATCAGCGGGGGTGCATTTAATCTGTCCAACTCTTTTTTGAGGTTCTCATTTTCTTTTTCTAATCTAATTTTCTCAGTTATAAAGCTTCGATTTTGTATTTCAAGAATTTTTAATCTTTCTAGTATCTTATCATTATACTGGGCATCATTTTCATAAACATCTTCTTCGTCAAGTCTTTTTGTCCTATACTTAATACTACTGTCCACTATTAGCACCCCAAACATGATGTATTAGATTTCACATCTTTATAAATGTTTCTACATTGAGTATCATTATTATGAGAAATATTTAAAAAAAATCTTACAATGATGATTATCATTTTTAAGAATAATTCAAAGTTCAAAACCCTTATAAACATTTAATTTGAACAACTGTTGATAAGATGATATGCGAAATATGTGGAAAGACCATACAAGGAAAAATCTTCAATGTAAGAGTTGAAGGTGCCAGTGTAAAGGTTTGTGATAAATGTTCGAGATTTGGAACAGACCGCCAGAGTTGGTCAAAATTTGGCAAAGGCCCTGCGAGTTCAGATGGATTAGTGCTACCATCAAGACCAAAATTTAGTGGCGGGCCAGTGAAAACGAGAGAAGAATATAGTCTAGTAGATGACTACCATCTAGTTATAAAGGATGCTCGAGAAGCCAAGGGATGGTCTCAGAAAGATCTTGCTAGGAAAATGAATGAAAAAGAATCTATAATCCATCATATTGAAACAGAAGGTTTCGCGCTTTCTAATGAACTTATCCAGAAACTTGAAAGAGTACTGAATATTAAACTCAAAGATAAATCAGATGAAGGCATTGAAATATCCAAATATAAACAAAATTTAAAGGAAACAACAATAGGCGATATAATCAAGATAAAGAAGAAGTGAGGCATCTAATGAAAACTGTCGCATATTCGCCTTTATAGAGAAAGAATTTGAATCTTGCTCCTTCTTCTTCAATGCTGAAAGAAAGATCTTTGTATCCTCCCAAGATATTCCTATACGCACCGTTAGATGCTAAAAATGGTGCTTCTTTTACACGAAAACTTTCTTTCGATATTCCTTCACTTCCTATTAATTCCATTGACAACTTTCCCAGAAGAGACTTAGGAATCAAAGAGCTGTAACCAATTAAAGGTGCTATAACATTTATTTCTCCTTTTTTTATACCTTCTTTTACCCGCACAAGATTGGATTTATTTACCTGTGTCCTATAGTAGTTGCCCTGTTTTTGCATTGATACAAGATCACCCACCTCAACTTCATTTAGTGGAACTTCTTTTATTCTTTCGAGAACAACTTGATTGAATATTTTTGCCTGATAAGCATGAACAAAAAGAGAAGAAACTGAGGGAGGTAAAACAATAAAAACTTTGGCGTAATCTGGTGCTTTTGACAAATATTCCAAGATTTGTTTTTCATTTCTTAATTTTGGATATAATTCAAGTGCTTCTGCATACTTTCCGTCTTTAATTAAATCAGCTGCCTCTCCACTAAGATTATCCTTTAATAACAAAGTTTCAACTGCCTCTTTGAATTGGCCTTTCAATATAAGTCTCCCAACTTCCTCGTTGCCCCCAAATCGCTGCCCCCCAAAAAGGTTTGGAAATCCAGATTGTCCTTCTATTTTCTGTATATTGAATTGTATTTTTTCATCAGAATTATTTGGAATGTTCCTCACAAGAATGTTAAATTTGTTTCCTACTAGATCACCGATATCAATCTTCTGCCCTTTTGAAAAATCGAATAATTCTGCGTCTTTTAATTCTATACTCTTTAGAATATCTTCATAGATTCTTTCAATAGAAAAACTCTGGATAGTTACTGCATGCCTATCTTTGAGTCCTGCGTACCCAAATTTACTAAAAGGTATTCCTGTCTTTCTCGCTATTTCATGAATGACATCAAGCGTGTCTCTATTTATTTTTTTTACCTTGAAAACAAGATATTTGCCTCTTGTGAGATTTATGACTTCCTCTACTTGAAAATCTTCGGGATATTTTTTTATTTCCATGAAATCGCTCTATGTCACGCGAGTACTTAATTCGGTTAAAGTAAAGAAATCCCCTATTCCGGTCCACCGGATCCTCAAAGGTCCACCATATAAACCAGGTGTCTGTGTCCTAAGAATTACATCAAATCTTAAATTTTCCCTAGGGATCATTGAATCAATTGTAATCTCATTGCTGATCAGTCTTACCCTTGCATCCGATACTCTCACTACTTGGAATCCCCTCATATACGACTCAGGTAATGAAATTCTAATATTCTGAGCATTTTCATTAGATGTATTTGTAAGACTAAAAGATACTGTTACATTTTCACTCGGATGAAAAGTTGAAGATGTCCATTGTACTTCAGTTGCTACCCACACTACAGGTATGTCCCAAGATTGAAGTTGAAGCTGTAACACTTCATTTTTCTTTAATAGATCCTGAATCTGGAAAGTATAATTTCTGACAACTGAATCATACTGTGATTTTTCTGTTTCAAGGACAAGAAGTTTATTCTCAAGAATTGTCTGCTGCCCCTGAAGCTTTGTTATCTCTTGATTTAGAGTGTTTACTCTCTGACTAAGTACGGTATTTTGATTGTTCAGAAGGCTTATATTGTATACCGATATTACAAGCCCTACTGCCAAAATAAATGTTGCGACTACAAATACTTCTTTCTGCATAAATCCTCCTTAACTTATTATATCCACGGCAAAATCCATAATGATTCTACCAAAGCTTTCTGGTAGAATGTCTATTAGGATGAGTGTCATGTTTTTATTATATACTTTTATTTTATCTTCTCTATATAGTTCTAGTATTTTATAAGATATATCTCTTCTTGTTTGTTTATCATATTCGGCCAAATTGAGCATATTTAAGGATATTTCCCCTATTATCTTGCTCTTAACTCTCCAAAGACTTGTTTCGGGAACATCTTTGATAGCTGTCGGATCAACTATTGGGAAGGCTTTCCCCTGGACAATCTGTTTAGCCATTATTCCAGTAACATTACCTTTTGCAGTGATATCCTTCTGCTGCCCCAATATCGTAATCTGTTGAGTAAAATCAATAGGAACATATCCAACTACATCGACTAATTCCTTTAACGTATCAGAATCTATAACAACTACCCTTGTAATATCAATTTCAGATTGCCCTTTTGAAATTTGCTTTGCGTGGCTCACCCCAGTTCGTATATCAGATGCTTTTATCAAAGAGTTGTTAATGTTTATCCCCAAAGAACTTAGAGCAGGATTTGTTGATAATGGATCTATATCCACACTGCTTCCATTTGGCCTCAAATTAGAGAAAATAATGACAGAAGAAACTTCTAGCGTTCCAGGATTACCTTTCTCTTCGTCTATGAAAAGGAATAGAGTATTATCATTTCCCAATCTATAAACGTCATAAAATACCCCGGCAAATAGAAGTGCCACTAATAGGACGAAAATTATGGGCCATTTCCAACCTACTGATTTTTTCTTTGAATCTTTTTTTTGATTTTTGGCTTTTGTATCATTATTTTTTGCCATATTTTCTCACCAATAAGTTCCTATCTACTATTTATTCCTAAAAATATTTAAAATTACCTATCAAGATAGCATTATGAAGATACTTTGCCCCAACTGTAGGGCCACAATACTCTTCAAAGGTGATGAAAAATATCTACTTTGCTCAAACTGTAGAATTAAAATAAAGATGCCTACAAAGAAGGATTACCCAAATATAACGCCAAATCTTATTGAAAAATGTTCTATATGTGAAAAGGTAATAAAATCTTCCAAAAACAAAAGAAGATGCCCTGTTTGTGGACAAAAAGTATGCTCTTCATGTTGGAATTATTCAAGACTTGTTTGTAAGAGGTGTCTTGAAGAAGGTATAACTTCCAAGCCGCTTTACACACTTAAAGAGAAGAATTCAAGGCCAAAACTATTCTTAAGAGAAGAGTTCCTTGAAGATATAAAAGAAGGAGAGATAGCATCGATACCTATCAAGGTAAAAAACCTAGGAGATGAAGATGCTTTAAATGTTAAGGTAGAGGTAAGATCTTCTCCAAATATTAAAACAATTGAATCAGCCGACATAGGAAAAATAGAAATGGAAAAGGAAAAGCGATGCATATTGAGATTTACTCCAAAGTATAGCGGTAAGGGTAGTATTGAGATTCTTTTATCATATGAGGATTATGGCAAAAACAAGTTTTTTGAAAGTGTTAAATCAGAGTTTGATATCAAAGAGAAAAAGAAACGAGAAGAGAAAAGATGGGATTACCAGAAATGGAACTATGACTCCAAAAAAGAAAAACGGAGAGAAGAGCCAATCAAAAAAGATAGCGATTCTCTTGAAGTGCTATTAAAACAGTTTGGATGCGCTCCCGATGCATCAATTGAAGATATTAAAAAGAGGAAGAAAGTGCTAAACATGATGTACCATCCTGATTTCAATGTGAATAAGCCAGATCAAGTCAAGAAAGAAATGGAAGATATGTTAAAGGAAATAAATGAAATCTATCAAAAAATCTTGAATAAAAAAGGAGAAAAATAATCAACTTATAGTTTTACTAAAATTATTTAGATTACAATTTTACGAGAATTTTTATATTGCTCTTTTATAATTGATAATAAAAATCTATTTAATTCTATATAAAAATCAACTAAATATGGCCCACAAATTCGATGTAAAAGAAATGCATAGATTGGATTCCCCTGAAAGAAGAAAAATATTACCTCCTGAAGAAAATCTAATTAAAGCTGGCCTAAAAACTAAGGATATCATTATAGATATTGGATGTGGGATAGGTTATTTCTCTATACCTGCTTCAATAATTATAGGGAATGAAGGTAAAGTATTTTCTCTTGATACCTCTAGCGAAATGTTAGAAGAACTTGAAAGAAGGGTATATGAAAAAAAGATAAAAAATATAACACCAATTCTTTCAGAATCTTACAAATTTCCATTAGAATCTAATATTGGAACATTTGCTTTAATGTCAAATGTCCTTCATGAAGTTGATGACAAACTTAGCTTTCTAAAAGAAACAAATAGAGTTTTATCTAACCGAGGAACCCTCTGTATAATCGAATGGCAGAAAAAAGAAACTGAAAGAGGCCCACCATTAGAAGATAAACTCAATGCATCAGAAATAAAAGATTTATTAGAAAAAACAAATTTCAAACTAAGTAATAGCTTTCCAATAGGTGAGAATTTTTCTGCTTATATATCTAAGAAAGGATCAGATGAACTTCAAAAGATTTAAACCTATCTCATCACTAAACTTTCTTTCAACTTCCCCTTCAATTGCGTCAATTATAACTTCAACTGTTGCGCTAACAAATGCTGAATTTAAATGTCCTGCAAATGACTTATGCTCTTCATTTCCAAGATTTACGTGAAGGTGTAAATAGACTTCTCCGTTCATAGTTGTAATGTTCCCATAAAGTGGGGCAATTTCATGATTTCCAACTAATTCTTTAGAAAAATACTTTTTTGATTGGGCTTCAAAAAGTCCAATTGTAACTTTGTTTGTAGCTCCAAGTCCAGTTATTGTTCCTAGTTTGATATTATTCTTGATACAAAATTTCTTTAGGATTTCTACTACTTCTTCTCCTTTATCGATTCTAATTATATATTTGTTGCCAAATTTCCTGTATTCCATATTATTGAATAAAATTAGAAGTATAAAAATCTTCACTTGCCTTTTCTTAAAGATCTAAAGGTTCCCATAAATCGCTTTTTCTTTAAGGGGATTCCTACAAATTCTTCTTTGCTTACGGATTTGACATCTTCAATTGAAACAAAGGAATTTGGCGCATACTTATCGATAGCTTCGTATATAGGCTCAAGTTTCTTTCTTTTTATGACAGTAAATAATATCTTTACTTCACCTTTTTTGCCATATGCATCAACAATTGTGACACCACATTTTTCTTTTCTTAAGAAATCAATGATCTTATCGGTATTCTCTTTAGTAATTATTCTTGCAATTACATGTCCAACGGCAAGCCTCTCTTCTATTACTATTCCAACATAATTTCCCGCTGCAAAGCCAGCAGCGTATGCCAAATAATGTATTATGCTATTGACATTCTGCATGACTTGGCCAATAACATTAATCCAGATAAATACTTCAAAAAACCCAACAATAGGTGCAAGTTTCTTAAGATTCTTTGATACAAATATGATTCTCATAGTGCCAAGACTAACATCTAGCACTCTTGCAAGAAAGATTAGTAGGGGTAATAGCCAGAACATCATATCCATCTAAACGCCTTTGAATACAGCATTTTCAATTAGTTTATAAGGATTTACTTACTAATCTAAATACTATACATAAAAGCTACTTATAAGTCATTAATATTTCTTCTAAGTCGAAATATTTTTAAGCAAGAATTTATTAATCTTGTTGATATCATGCCCAAAGTATTTCCAGATTACAGAGAAGAAGCTAAGAACAGAATAGTAAAAGAATCTGTAAAGTTCTTTTCTGAAAAAGGATACCACAAAACTAAGATGGCAGAAATCGCCGAAGGTCTTGGTGTCAGTAAAGGAGCAATATACCAGTATTTTAACAGTAAGGAAGAACTGTTTTTAGAGGTAATCAAATATTACGTTGAATACACTCAGAAAGAGTTAGTATCGTTCCTAGATTTAAAGGAGCCTCAAAATATATCCACGGATGAATTTTTTGATATTATGTTTAACATTGAGCAATCGCAATCAGTTGAGAATCTTAATCTTTTAGACAGATTATTCCCGCCTCTTGATTTTAATCTAGCTATCTCTGAGCTAATGACCAGTAACCCTTCTCTGAAGAAAGAAATGACAAAGTACTATAAAGATTCAATTAAATTAATGGCTGATTACTTTGAAGACTATAAAAAAAGAGGAGTTATCAAAAAAAACTTGGATACATTCTCCCTATCTATGGGGATAGCATCTCTCCAAGATGGGCTCATGGCTGCAATACAAATGGGGATAGAAATATCAGAAATAAGAAAAACCTGGAAAGAAATCACTGAAATGATGTTAAAAAGTGCTTTGGTAGATTAGTATTTAATTCAACGCTTCTTCCATGCAATAGAGATTAATATAACTGCAACTAGAAACTGTACAAGAGACAACATTGATACAACTCCTTTTATAATTCCAATTTCAAAAAATCCCATTAAAACAACGACCACCTCTATAATTGAAATTACAAAGAGTATTATTGCTAATCCAAATATAAATTTGGATATGTCTTTTTTCTTTGTTATGATATCTTCAATTGGATGGATCATATCATCTTCAAGATTAATCTTTTCTTTGCTTTTTGTCTTAGAAACATGATTAATATTCTTTTTTATCTTTAATAAATTTTCTTATTGGAATAGATTCCAATAGGTTTAAATTTAGATTAATTCTATGAATTAAAAATACCAAATGTTTGACAAATGATATATATGGAGAATATTCCCTTTTCAGTCAGAATGCTTTCAAAACTATTTCCACTCAGATTCTTCTTTGCAAAATTTACTAAGTTACCTTTGATTGGAAACGTAATGGATAAAATGTTTTTTGAGAATGATAGACTCTTCTATATCCCAAAAGATAAAGTAATCACGATCAATCAGAAAATCGATGAAGATGACTCAATTTTAATTCCCTCTGAGATTTTAAATTATTATATAGATAGATCAAAGCATCACGTCATAATGAATTTCTGTATATGTAGAAAGTCGAAGAAATGTGAACATTACCCCCAAGACTTTGGTTGTCTGTTCCTTGGTGAGGCTGCATTAAATATAGACCCAAAACTTGGAAAACTGGTAACGAAAAATGAAGCAAAAGAATACGTAAAAAAATGTCGTGAAGCTGGACTTGTTCATTTAATTGGTCGAAATAAGCTAGATTCCGTATGGTTAAAGGCTAAGCCTCCAGAGAAGTTGCTTACAATATGCAACTGTTGTGAGTGCTGTTGTCTTTGGATGATGTTACCGAATCTCTCTAACGAAATCGGCTCTAAGGTAAAAAAGCTATCAGACCTTGAAATCCACGTATCTGAAAAATGTACAGGATGCAAAAAATGTGTTGAAGTTTGTTTTGTCAAGGCCATAGAAGTTCACGATACAAAGGCCCAAATAAACGATAATTGTAGAGGGTGTGGGCGATGCGTCGATGTGTGCAAATTTAATGCTATTACAATTTATCTTGCTAAAAACTCTTTAGAAGACTCTATTAGTAATATCTCTGATACTATAGAGTTATCCTAAAAACATAATAAGTCAAACTAAATCTTTATATAGAAAATAGCTACATATCGTTAATTATGTATGTAATAGTCGTAGGTGGTGGCCTTACTGGTTTCAATATTGCAAAGCTTCTTGTTGAAGAAGGTATTGGCGTCGTTGTTATAGAAAAGGATCTTGTAAGGTGTCAAGAAATTTCAAAAAAGATAGACGCTCTTGTTATACAAGGCAACGGCTCAAATCCTAAAGTTCTTGTTGAAGCTGGCGCAAAAGATGCTGATCTTTTGGTAGCAGTTACTAATTCTTCTGAAGTTAATTTAATATCATGCATAACGGGAAAAAATCTTGGAGCTAGAAAAACAGTTGCAAAGATTGCAATCGAATATAATTTCACAGAAGATATTGATCTGACTAAAGTCGGAGTAGACTATTCCTTCTCACCAGGTACCATTATCGCTTATGATGTTGAAAGAATTCTAGAACTTCCAAGTGCTCTTGCAATTCAGGCTTTAGCTGAAGGAAAAGTAACAATGGCAGAATTCTTAGTCAAAAGTGACTCTAAATACATAGGTAGGGCCTTAAAAGAAAAAATATTTCCAGATGAAACAATAATAGGTGCCGTTCTTAAAGATGAAGATACGATAATACCTACAGGAGATTATACTTTTGAAGAAGGTGACAAAACTTTCATTTTGGGTAAACCAAAACTAGTTGAGAAAGTTATAGAAAGATGTAGTGACTGCCAAAGAATCAGAAAAGTAATGATAGTTGGTGCAAGTAATACTGCCGTTCAACTTGCAAAAATGCTTGAAAGAAGTATGTCAGTGAAACTTATTGATAGTGATGCAAAAAGATGTGAAGAAATATCCAAAATCTTGCAGAAAACTTTAGTGATAAAGGGGGACATAATGGATCTTTCCCTATTGAAAGATGAAGGAATTGGAGATGTAGATGCTTTCATTTCATTAACTAAATATGACCAATTAAATTTATTTTCATGCTTGATAGGCAAATATTTGGGAGCTTCAAAAACAATTGCAAGAGTTGAAAATATTGAATTGATTAAATTCTTTGAGGATATGGGAGTTGATATAGCCTTAAGCCCAAAAATATCTACAGCCGAACACGTTATGAGATTTATTAGAATGGGCGGCCTTAAATCACTTATAATACTTCCAACTGGTGAAGCTGAAATTATTGAACTATCCCCTACGAACAGCGCCAAAATTCTTGGGAAACCTTTAAGAGATATAAATCTTCCAGAAGAGATCCTATTCTTGATTATCGTAAGGGGTGATAAGCTCATCATACCAAGAGGGGACGATATTATTCAAATAGACGACAAAGTCATAATATCTGCAAAAGTAGAGAAAATTAAAAAGGTAAAGGAATTATTTGGACAATATTAATTATTTCTTATTTTTATATGCTATGCAGGATATTTCTATGTCCGAGTTTTTTGGTAATTTTGATACCTCTACCGTAACTCTAGCTGGTTTTATAGTTGAGGTAAGTCTTTTCTCATAAATCTTATTAAATTTGTCAAAATTTCCAATATCTTTAAGATATACTTCTGATTTAACAATATCTTCAAGTGAAAGATTTTCTTCTTTTAGAATAGCTTCAATGTTGTCAAGTACAACTTCTGTTGCTTTTTCAATATTGTCTAGAATAAGTTCTCCGGATTTCTGAATCGGGATTTGGCCTGAAACAAATACAAAATCCCCTGCAAGTACCCCTTGCGAATATGGCCCAACTGGAGATGGGGCATTGGTAGTTTTTAGTACTTTTTTCATATAAAACACCATGACCTAAATTAATCAATAATATGTGAATAACTATATTAAATTATTCTATTGAAAAATAGTATGAAAGTATTAGTAAATAATATTGAGCGTGAAGGGCCTAGGCTTATTTTAAATAATTTTATAAATACTATAAATACTAAGATATACTAGATTAAATGAGATTAAATCCAGTTTTGCATATACTAGGACAACTTCTCCAGATGGTTGGAATCTCAATGATAATTCCCCTACTGTGGGGAATATACTATCACGAAGCTGAATCTTACATATTTTTAATTTGTTTTTTAATTACATTATTAACTGGTTCTTCTTTAAAATTAATTTTCAAAGAGGAGGATATTAGACTGATTGAAGGATTTGGAGTCGTTTCTTTTTGCTGGATAATAATTCCTATTTTTGGCGCTCTTCCATTTTATCTCTCGGGAGAATTAAGTTTTATTGATGCATATTTTGAAGCAATATCTGGATTTACAACAACAGGCGCTTCTGTTATTAACAATATAGAAATATTGCCAAAATGCATTTTATTTTGGAGATCTTTTACCCACTGGTTAGGGGGTATAGGAATAGTTGTTCTTGCTTTGATAATACTACCCGCCCTTTCAGTTGGAGGCAGACAGATTTTTTTACCTGAACCGTCTGGACCAAAATTAGACAAATTAAAACCTCAAGTTAGAGAAGTTGGAAAAATTATATATGGAATATATATTTTGTTCACAGGCATCCAAATTGTTCTATTGACAATTGCGGGTATGACTCTTTTTGATGCATCTTGCCACTCTTTTGCAGCACTTGCAACTGGGGGCTTCTCAACTAAGAATGCAAGTATTGGATTTTATAATAGCTCATTAATTGAAGGGATAATAATTCTGTTTATGTTTCTTGGTGCAACAAGTTTCTCTCTGCACTATGCGGCGTTAAAAGGAAAGATAAATTACTTAAAAGATAATGAATTTATTTTATATTTCTCTATTTTGGCTTTTTCTATCCTCATCGTAACATTAGACATTACTTACCAACTACATGAAAATATTTTATTGGCTTTTAGACATGCCATATTTAATGTAATAAGTATATCTAGCACTACAGGGTATGCAACGACGGATTTTAATTTATGGCCTGATCTCTCAAAATTGATACTGATTATACTAATGCTAATAGGTGGGTGTGCCGGTGGAACGGCAGGTGCTATGAAAGTCTTAAGAGTACTTTTATTAATTAAAATAGGATTAAGAGAACTCTATAAAATTATACATCCCAATGCAATCTTCCAGATTAAATTTAATGGTAAAATAATATCTGAAGATATTCTTCATGGCGTAGGAGGATTTTATTTTTTCTACATGGTCACTTTTGGCTTATGTAGTTTAATCATGCTTGGCTTTGGCAATGATTTTCTAACTTCTATTTCTTCCGTTGCTGCCACTTTAGGGGGGGTAGGGCCGGGATTTAGCCTTGTTGGGCCGATGGCTACATATAGTTTTTTACATCCAATTGCTAAACTTGTTCTGTGCTTCTGTATGTTAGCGGGAAGGCTTGAGTTATTTACATTGTTCGTATTATTTGTTCCAAGTTACTGGAGAGAGTAAATTTAATAAGCTAATCAAAGAAATAGGGATAAGGTATTTTCGATTTCATGAGGGCTATCGATGCGAACTAGAACTGTTCTAAAGATTATAGGAAGATTACTAATGATGATAGCTGTTTCGATGATATTCCCCGTAATATGGGCATTTTATTATGGAGAAGAAGAATTGCTCGTATTTATTGTTTCGATAGCGATAACATTTTTATTTGGATACGTTTTAAGTGAAATCAAAGAAAAAGGCGAAGGGCTAAGACTAATTGAAGGTTTAGGTGTTGTATCCTTAGGATGGGCTGCAATTTCAGCCTTTGGAGCCCTTCCTTTTTATCTATCGGGAACATTAGGATACCTTGATGCATACTTTGAAACAATGTCTGGTTTCACGACAACTGGTGCAACAGTTATTGTTAATATTGACATATTACCAAAATCAATTCTCTTTTGGAGGGCAATGACACAGTGGATTGGAGGCATGGGGATCATTGTTCTTGCAGTGGCAATTCTCCCCGCACTTTCTATTGGAGGAATGCAAATGTTTAATGCAGAATCTCCAGGCCCAAAACTTGACAAATTGAAACCACAAATAAGAGAAACTGCAAAGATATTATATGGGGTCTATCTTATTTTTACGGGTGCAGAAATCCTTCTTTTAATTGCAGGAGGTATGGGATTTTTTGATGCTTCTTGTCACACTTTTTGTACTCTCGCAACTGGAGGATTTTCAACAAGGAATGCAAGCGTTGCATATTATAACAGTCCTTTTATTGAAGGAGTTATAGTAATATTTATGTTTTTATCTGGTGCCAACTTTATGCTTCATTATTCTGCATTAAGGGGAAAGCTAGATTACTTCAAAAACAAAGAATTTTTATTTTATACTTTAATTCTAATATCTTCAATTCTTATAATGACTGCAGATTTAAGATACAGCGTCTTTAATAATTTGAGTGATGCTTTTAGGTACTCTTCTTTCCAAGCTACTAGTATAATGACCACTACCGGATTTACAACAAATAATTTTGATGCTTATCCGGCTCTTTCAAGGGTATTATTGATTGTTCTGATGTTCGTTGGGGGCTGTGCGGCTTCAACAGGTGGAGGAATTAAAAATATTAGAGTCCTAATAATATTAAAATATTTTTACAGAGAGATTTATCAATTTATCCATCCAAATGCAATTTTATCTATTAAAGTTGGAGAGGATACAATTCCCGAGGATGTTCTTAAAGGTATTATAGCCTTTTTTATAGGATATATGATAATTTTTATTCTTTCAACGATAATTGTCACTGCATATGGAATTGATATAATAACGGCCATAGCGAGTGTTGCTGCGACTCTAGGTAATGTTGGCCCAGGTCTAGGGCTTGTCGGACCTATATATACATACGCATTATTGCCTAATTTAATAAAAATAGTACTTACCTTCTGTATGTGGGTCGGAAGGCTTGAAATATTCACAGTAATGGTTCTTTTTGTACCTGATTTTTGGAAAGAATGAAAAATTAAATTAATTCATTCTCAACAAGATTTATTGCTTCATCAATTTTTTTCTTTAAAGCAATTGGCAATCCTTTGATTTCAATATCCAAGAAACCTCGAACAATAGCTGCTGTTGCTTCATCGCGAGTAAATCCTCTTGACATTAAATAAAATATTTCTTCTTCAGCTATTTTTCCAATTGCTGCTTCATGACTTAAGTCCACATTTGGATGTTTTGCTTCTAATTCAGGAATTGCAATTATACTCCCTTGTTCGGATAACATCATACCCATGCACTCTAGGTGGCCCTTTGCATCAGGAGATTCTCCAATTATGTCCCCCCTAGAGTAAATAGTGCCACCCTTGCTGATAGCTCTAGAAAGTATTTCGGCACTGGAACCTTTTCCTTTGATTATAACACGGCTTCCAGTATCAATTATTGAATCTTCCATGGCCACCATTACACTACTCATTATTGCTGTGGAATTCTCACCATTTAGATGTACAGTGGGATACATTTGGACTATCTTTACGGGATTCATAATAATGTAGTTACTTATGTAAGTTCCACCATCTTCGACTATAGCGGCACTTCTTGGTCTAACTTCAATGTTATTTTCCCAATTATGAATCATTGTGAAGGACAGTTTTGCATTCTTTTTAACATAAAATTCAGATATACCAAGATGCATACCTGTTGTAAGTCCAGGGTGTGAGGCACACCCAGATATTATATTGAGTTCGGACCCTTCTTCAGCGACAATTATATTATGGACTTTCTGTTTCTTGGGAGATTTTAGGTATAGACAAGCTTCAACAGGAAAATCTACCTTAGTACCCGGGAGTGATCTGATAAAGTATCCATTTACATCTTCAACGTCAACTTCTTTTGTATATTCATCCTTATCTTTAGAAACTACTTTCCAGAAATAATCATGAAGCCAATCATACTTTTCGAGAGCTTGTTTGATTCCAATCATCTCTATGCCTGACGCAAAACTGGAAGATGTTTCAACATTTTGGTCTACTTGGAGAAATATTGCAGATCTCTTATCCTTATCCATTTCTATTCCGACTTTTTCAAGCTTATCTTTTACATCCTTCTCGAGTTTTGGAATCCTTTCAGGCATTTTTCAACACACCCCTCGTAACCTTTCTTACTTATTTCTTCGAGCATATCATAAGGATCGCCCATGCATGCGACCATGCCCTTGTAAAGAATTAGCCCATAGTCTGCATCAACATAATCTAGAATATGTCCCTGATGAGTAATAATAAGTCCAGATTTTTTCCTATCGTCTTTACTCTTTTTTCTGTGGAGTAGTTCGCCCATTGCATTTCCAATCAAAGCGATGTTTTCTAAATCGACCCCACTGTCTGGTTCGTCAAATAATACTAAGTCTGGATTTAAAGTCAATAGTTGAAGTATTTCAGAACGCTTTACTTCCCCTCCAGAAAACCCAACGTTTAAACTCCTATTCAAGAATTTTTCCATATTTAGCATTTGAGCATATTCATAGATCTTATTCTGGTCTGTACCACTCTGCTTTGCACAGTTAAGTAACATATCAATTAACTTAACGCCACTTACCTTGGGGGGGTTCTGAAAACTAATGCCCATGCCCATTTTAACTCTCTGGTCAGTTGTTAGGTCATTAATATCCTGGCCTTTAAACATGACCCTGCCATAAGTTATTTGAAATGCAGGATTTCCAATTAAGGTCATTAAAAGAGATGTCTTTCCATTGCCATTTGGTCCAAAAAGAACATAAGTCTGACCTTCCTTTATGTACAGATTCACATGATCAAGGATAGGATTGCCTTCTACCTCGGCTCCAAGATTTACAACTCTCAACATAGTTATCCCTGAAAGTTAAATATGCAAAGGCTATTTATTTGTTGCTATTAATAATAATAAGGAAAAGTATTATATCACCTTAAATAAAGAATAATACAATGACAAGGATAATAATGCATGTCGATCTTGACTCTTTTTATGCTTCTCTAGAAGAAAACAGAAATATTTCTATAAGAGGTAAACCCGTTGTCATATGCGTTTATTCTGGTAGGACTGAAGATAGTGGTGCTGTTAGTACTTCAAATTACAGAGCCAGAGAATTAGGGATAAAAGCAGGAATGCCGATTATACTCGCAAAGAGGATTGCAAAAGGGAAAGATGTAATATTTCTACCCGTTGATATGACTTATTACAGAGAAACATCCGAAAGAATAATGGATTTATTGGAAGATGAATCAGATATAATGGAACAGGTAAGTATTGACGAAGCTTATTTAGATGTTACAGAAATGACAAAAGAAAGTTGGGATAGGGCAGTTGAAATAGCAAAAAAGATAAAAGTAAAAATAATCTTTCAAGAAGGATTGACTGCATCAGTAGGCATATCTTCTAATAAGTTTGTTGCCAAGATGGCCTCAGATTCTCAAAAACCAAATGGATTAACTATTGTTAAAGAAGGGGAAATAATATCATTTTTAGAAAAACTAAATGTCTCAAAATTACATGGGATTGGAGAAAAGACAACTAGTTCCTTAAATGAGCTGGGCATTCAAACTGCAAGTGACCTTGCATCATATGATTTAAAAGAACTTGAGGAAATATTTGGTAAAAATAAGGCCAAATTACTTCACGATAAATCATTAGGTGTAGATGAGTCTCCCGTTAAACCTAGGGACAAGAAGCAACTTTCAAGAATAGGAACTTTAAAAGAAGATACAAAAGACAAAAATTTAATTTTGGAAAAGATAGTTGATTTATCAAAGGACATTGAACAGCGAATAATAAAAAACAATGTCTCATTTAGGACTGTATCCCTAATAACTATAGATACTGAATTAAAAACTCAAACAAAAAGTGAAACAATACCAGAAACGAAGGATACTCAAAAAGTTGTTTCCGTTTCTAAACATCTTCTTGAAAAATACCTTGAGGAAAACGTTGATAAAAAACTTAGAAGGATTGGAATAAGAATTTCAAACCTAGAATTTTCTAAAAACCAGAAAACTCTTGATGAATTCTAGTAATATATTCTATCACTGCTAACTCTCCCTTTTGAGAATACTATATATTCATTTTCTAACAATTTCTTTTTCATCTCTAAACCTCCTTGAAATCCTCCAAGGCTACCATCAGATCTTATTGCCCGATGACAGGGTATAATCAAAGGAAATGGATTATTAGCAAGTGCATTTCCTACTGCTCTAGCACCTTTTGGAACACCTATTGATTTAGCTATTCTAGAATAAGTACTGACAAATCCTCGCGGAATATTATACTCTGCAATTAGTACTTTTTTCTCAAAATCGGTACAGATATCAAAATCTAAAATATCGAGATTAAATTTTATTTTTTCTCCTGAGATGAATCTATTTATTTGGGATGATAATTCTTCTAAAGAATTTGATTTTTTTGCATTGTGGTAGTCTTTTTTTATTGTTTGCATTAATAGAGTTTTATCCGTAGGAAGGAAGATTTTAATTACTTTTCGCTTATTATTCTCTTTCCAAACAATGCCAAATGTACCTAAGCAAGACCTTTTCAGGCAATAGAAATGCTGCATAAAATCTTTTTAGTATTATTTAATTAAATCTCCTACTTCTTTTTTACCTTTTTCCATCTCTTGTGCTTGTTGCTTATCCAACATCAGCAACATGGCCTGAAACTCCCCAACGTGTGTCTTTTCTTCTTTTGCTATATCTAAGAAAAGTATTTTTATATTTTTATCAGTAGTCATAGCTGCAAGTTGCTCATATAGACTTACTGCGTCCAATTCAGCTATTATCCCCACTCTTAAAATTTCTTTATCTATCTCTCCTTTTCGTATCTTGTCAAGATTTATTGGTATTTTTGAAAGCATTTATCCACCAAAAATTGATATATGTCTAACTTTATATTGCTTTTGAAAATCAAATCCCTATTGTAGTTCTAGAAAGAGAACCTTGATTTTCAACTCTAGATACCCCGTCTCTTTTTGTAACCTTTAATACATGATCAACGTAGCTTTCAATCTCTGGCTCATGAGAAACTATGATTACTTGATTCATATCAAGCATGTCGAGGACATCCCTTACTCTATCAAGTTGTTTTCTTGAAAAACCGTCTGTTGGTTCATCAAGGATTATAAGATCCTGTGTTTTTATTTCGTCGACAAGATTATTTATTATTCTATTTAAGGCCAGCCTATATGCAAGCGCAACAGAGGTTCTTTCTCCGCCTGAGAGAGATTCATAGTCTGCATCAAAACCTTCTTGTCTTAAAACTGGTGTGAAATCCTCATCTATTGTGACTTGTATTTCATCGCCTTCCAATAAATTCTCAAGCCACTTGGAAAAATAAGATTCAAACTGAATTCTAAGTGATTCCATAAACTCTTTTTCCATTGTTTCCATTAGACTAATGAAATAAGTGTCAAGCCAATTAGTCATTTTTTCTAATTTTTCTTTTACTCGTAGATATTTTTTCTTTTCTTCAATCTCTTTGCTCACTCTAATAAAATCATTTCCAAGAAGTTCAAATTCTTTTGATTTTTCTGCTTCTTCTCTTTCTTTTTTGATTTTTTCATCAGATATTATTTTTAATTCTTGGGAAATTGCTTGTTTTTCAGAATCTATGCCTGAGAACTCTTTTTGTTTTTCTTTTAGAATATGTATATTTCCAAATAAGGTATTCTTTTTATCATTTAATGTTTTCATTTCTTGCTTAAAATTCAATGCCTCTTTGTAGTTATTTAAAAGCATTAGGTATGAATCCTTATTTTTTTCAAGTTCATTTATCTCAGATTCGACTGGGGCGAGTTTTTGTATTTCATCTAGTATTTGTTTCTGTTCAAGAGATCTATCCTTAAGTTCTTCATTTAATTTTTTGAATTGAGATTTTGTGTCATTCAATTCTTTTGTTAGAACTTTAAAAGAATCAGTTTCTTTGATTAACTGTTCGAGTTTTAGTATCTTCTCTTTTTCAAAAGAAATCAAATTTGTGGATTTATTTTCTAAATCTTTTTCAATTTGTTTTAACTTAGTTTCAACTTTTTTAATAAGTTCATTTGTTTCGTTTAAATTGACTCCAAGGACATTTTTTTCCTTCTCAATTCTTTTGATCTCGTTCTGTCTATGACCTTTAGATATACTCTGTTTACATAGAGGGCATAAAGCAATCCCTTCAAGATTGCTCAATGACTCTAAATCATTTTCAAGAGATCTAATATCTCCACTAATAATGGAACTTTTATCTTTGTATTCTAGAATTTTTGTATTGTATCTTTCCTTAGATTTCAGTAGCCCATCTATTTCTTTGTTAATTCCTTCTTTCCTCTGATATATTCCCTCTATATTCTTTTGAAGCTCCGATATTTCGGCTTTTATTGTCTCTGTAGTTCTATCGTAATTAGCATTTAAAGATGAAAGTGCTTCTCCCTTTGATTTAATATCATTAGATAATTTTGATAGCGTCTCATTTTTATTTGATAAATCAACTTCAATCTTTCCTGCTTTAACTTTATAATCGTTGAGAAGGTCTCTTTTTTCCTTGGATTCTGAAAGATTATCAAAAATAACTTTAATATTATTTTCAATGAATAAAATTTCTTTTTTTATATCTAGATCGTATTTGCCATCTAATATTTGATTAATTTTCGTATCAAGAGCCGATATATTTTGCTCATAGGTGTTTAGCTCCCCTTCTTTAATAGCGATCTCCTTTGAGAGTTCCTGGAATTTTTTATAATTATATTCTATTTCTTCTGATTTCTGTGTTAATTCCAGTTCTTTTATCTTAAATCTCTCTAAACACTTTTTTATTTCATACACTTCCTTAGTTAATTCTTCCTTTTTGCCGGAAATGCTTTTCAGTTCCTCATTTTTTTCATTTAAACCTTTGGAAAGAAGTTCATAACTTGATGCACTTCGTTTAAGATCGAGTCTTAAATTGTTAGAATTATCTTTTATTATCTTATATCTATCAACTCCAAAAATCCTTCTTAGGATCTCCATTCTATCTTCTCTTTTGGATACTAGGATCTGTTTCATCTCCTCCTGTGGAGTGTAAACAGTATAACGGTAGATTGGGTTCTTTTGTTTTGTAAACAATTCTTTAGGATACCCCAATAATGAGAGTATTTCTGCTTTGAGTTCGGTGGGAGTCATGTCTCTCCTATTACCCTCGATTGAGATATAGCCTGTAGTCTGGGATATTGTTTCTCCTTTTTTTTGTAGACTTCTCCCGACTATTACTTCTTTGCCTTCTAATTCAAATTCTAACCTTACCATTGCTTCTCGTTCACCTCTCCTGAGGAGAGAAGAAGCCATTATGTCTCCCAATCCAAATAATGAAAATTCTATTGCAAGTAATATTGTCGATTTACCAAATCCAATGTCCCCCGATAATAAAAATGAGCCTTCTGGAAAATCAATCTTTTGATGTTGATAACTTCGTATGTTAAGCATTTCAAGTGCGAGTAACTTCATCTAAATCCTCCAGAAGTTTATTTTTTGAAAGATAATCAATTGATTCACTTAAAATACCTTTTGTGTAATCATCTTTCTTTTCACCTTCTTTTTTCTCTCTTGATAAAATAGTCATGAAGGTCTTTAGAAAAGAAACTGTTTCCGTCTTGCAATCCTTGAGTTTGACTTGATCTTTGTGGCGAATTATTACGTCTTCTTCAAGTTTTTCTTTGGTAAATGAAGAATTTTTTATTTCTTTAAACTCATTAGTTTTGACATCTCTAGTGTCCCTTTTTATTAGAAGTGCCCCTTTATTTTCTAAATACAAATTAATCTTCTTGAAATTAATATCCGATAATTTTCCTTCAATTTTTCCCTTGAACTTTACAATGACTATACAACCTTTAATATCATTTTTATCAGCTACATGTCTAACCTTCTCTTCAATATTAATTGGGTGGATTCCTTCCAAATTAATATCTAAAAGAATTACTTGAGCGACTCTTATAGTTATATATCTTTTGTTTATATTTCCATTATCATAGTTAACTAAGTAAAATCCCCCTCCCTTAAATGAGAGGAGCTCATCAATGTTATTGGGAAATAATGCGCCAGGAAATACAACGTTCTTATAATCTCCCACGTTAAATTCTCCCCTTTCATGGATATGCCCACCAGCATAATAAAAAAATCCTTTAGGTAGTAAAGATATGGGCATTGATTCCATTTGGTAAAGACCCTCAGGTTTTAATTCTTCAATAGCAGAGTGAAATAAAAATATTTTCTGACATTGTTCTTTTTCAAGTTCTTCCCTATCAAGTACATTATAAGTAGTCTTTTCTAAACTACCTCTTAAGCCAGATATTCCATAAATTTTAGTTTTTGTCTTTTCATCGAAAATCCCATTTAACTTTAACTTTCCATCAGTTTCTGTTCCAGAAGTGACTCTTTTAAGGAGTCCAGCTTCTTGAAAAACTTTTAATATTGTTCTTCCTGTTGGTGAAAAATCATGAGATCCTTCAATAACGTATACAGGTATTTCTTTAACTCTAAGTTCATACAATTTTTTTGCTGCTTTTGCCATTACTTCAATTGTAGGATTAGATGAATCAAAGAGATCACCAGAAACTAAGATAAAGTCAACATTCTCTTGGATAGAAATATCAATAGCTTTTTCAAAAGTTTTAATTCCTATTTCTCTTAAAGTGTCTTCTCTCCAACCACCTAAATGGAGATCAGCCATATGCGAAAATTTCACTCTAAGTCGACCCCTCTAACTGTAGTTTTTTCTTTTACAGATGCGCTCTTGTCTTTGAAAAAATCATCGAAAAGAGGTATCTTCAATGGTATTGCTAATTTAGAAAATGTAGAAGTCAAGAGTGCTTCACCTATATCAAGACTCGCAATGTTTCTTGATTCCTCGGAAATATCTTGAGGAGAGCTTTCTATTAATGCACTTCTCTCGTTAGACATCTCGGTTCCCATAATTATTTTTGTGTTCATATTTGCAAGTATTTCTTTTGGTATGAGACTTGGGAGTTGAGTTATGGCTACAAGTCCTACTCTGAATTTCCTCCCTTCTCTTGCAATCGTTCCAAAAATATTTACTCCCTTATCTAATACTTCTTTTCCAAGTACCCTTGGCGCCTCTTCAATTATTATGCTAACACAAGGCTTATTTTCAAGAAATCCTTTTGAACTCAAATCACGATATCTTGAAAAAATACCCTCTGCAAATATGCCTCCTATCAAAAGTTCAACTTCGCCGCCAAGTTTTGAAGTATCGATAATAACTGTTTTTCCGTTTTCAAGATAATCTACTACATTCTTTATTGTAGTTACTCCACTATTATTTGAAAATAAACTACTTCTAAAAGAGATTTTACCACCTTCTGAAGAGATACCAAATATATTATTAAATTTTCTTTTAAGTACATCAAGTGTAACTGCAGAAACTCCGTCTTCTCTTTCGGCGAGCACAATATTTTCAATCCATTTGCCTCTATCTTTGTTGTAGAATAGATAAATACACTCTACTTGAGCTTCTGTTAAAGATACTATTCCTGTTAGGTGCCATGGTTTTATTGTTTTTAAATCAAGAATGAGTGTACTTGTGCCAGGTGGGGGATTGGTCGAATAATAAATAATTTTATTTCTGGCGTTAGGATGATCCTTCAACCCTTTTTTTGTTCTTCCATAGTATTCGTCGTGGGGGTCTATAACTAATAAACCGGCATAATTCTGATTCAACAGATTGTAAGTAAGAACTTTAACAAGATTAGATTTTCCCTTACCAGTAGAAGCCGAAATCAACATATGATGTGTGATAACATCATCACCTTTGAGAAACACATCAATTCCTAGAACTCGTGAACCGCTTCTTATTTGGCCAAAGTAAAGTGGTCTTTTTGGCTTTTCAAGGAATTTTAAATCTTGTTCATTTATCCTTTCAACTGTAGAAAAGAATTGGGGAAGTCTTTTAGGAAGATGATAACGATTTGGTGTGACAAAAAGAACAGGTTTTAGGGTAATAAGAATGAAATTAGAAATATCACTATCTAAAAAAGACAAATTAGACTCTTCTTCTAGTTTTAATCCCGCTGCTAAACTCCTTATTCGCTCAGGTATTTGAGATCCATAAGAGATGTCAAAAACTTGGAGTATGAAATATCCGCTGTTTTCTCTTGCAACGATTAATTCTCCAAGTTCAACGTCAAGTCCAGTTTTCTGTCTTATTATTATTCCTCTAAAATCACCTGATACTATTTTCCCAACAATATCCAAATTATCATCTCCTAAATCCATTGTAAACTATCAAGAACATCGTGAGCATCCTCAACGCTAATATTTTCATCAATAAATTTTAAAATTTCCTCATCATCACAAAGAGACAAGAAAAGTGCCTTGTGTGTTTCTTTTTCATCTCCCCTAATCCTAGCAATATAATCAGCATCTACTAACCCATAAGGGTAGCCGGGAAATCTAAGGTCAACAGAGTTAGAAGCTATTGTTCCCAAGACTTCCTCAACACCTTCCCTTCCTAATACTTTTGCTCTATTTTTTTCTATTTCAAATCTGAAGGTGTATCTTGATGAAGGGTGAAATTTCACGAAATACATTTCTGCATTATGATCGGGGTGATTTATTTCTACTACAGGATAATAGTACCATAACTTCTTGGAGCATATTTTATTTCCTAAGAGCCTTATTGCATATGGTAATGATCTTCCCTTTGAAGTGTAAAGTCTAGACCTTTTAGCAATGCCACAAAAAGTAATTCCTTTCTCAGTCGCAGCCTCATAAGCTTTTTTGGAATAGTTGGATTCTCCCGTAATCGCTGTTTGAAGTGATCCGTCCCTTACTAAGATATCTCCATTTTCAAGTTCTTTTTGGATGATAAGTTCAGAGATTTTCCATTCAAGAAATCTTCTTGCAACTCCACAAACAGAACCTAATTCAGCTCTGAAACTTCTGTTAGATATTGATGAGTCATGAGAATTGATTGTCCTGTCTGCCTCATCAATATCGATTCCATAATTCTTTGAAAATGGAAACAATTTGAAATAAAAATCAATGTCTTTACCCTTGCCTATTGCTTTGCCGAGAACATAAAACTCATATTTTTGAGATATGTTTCTTGGAGGGGTGATCTTATTATTATTAAATATGTTAAAATAAATTCTAACAAATCCCAAATAAAGAGAAGGTGAAGAAAGCAATTCAATATTTCCTCCATCTATATATGTGACCTTTTTACTTGGATTACTTAGATTAAATTCTCTAATATTGTTTTTGCTTATAGGAAAGGAAGAGTATCTCTTATCGCTAAACTGGGGTTGCTCGCCGTCCAGGACATCACAACTATAGTTTTGTTCACTCTTTATTATATTAATAATATCTTTTATTATTTCTATATTCATCTTGTTTTAAAAATGAAAACTGAATATAAAAAACTATCTTCTAAAATTATTCTATGAATTCTGCCTTAATGCCGCCGACTGCTCGAGCTATAATATTGTAAAATCCGGCAAATAGTATTCCCGAAATTGCTCCTAAAATGGCATATATTATCGGAAAAGCTACTATTCCTGTTAAAGCAACTAATGCACCTGTATTAGGCGGGATACTAGTATACACATCAGGATATAATTGGGGGCCAAATGCTCCAGCAACTGCAAAAGCAATTGCAAAGACTATGCCCGCAATTAAACCTACTATCAATCCAATAAAGAAAAACATTTTAGCAACTGAACCAATATCAAATTTTTTTATCTCTTTTTTCATAGAATCACAGGAGATATAAAATGCATCAAAATATATAATTTTCGTATAGAATTAAAATAGGGAAAAAATTACAAATAGTATTTCATTTCAAGAGAGTTTTCAGCAAAACCACATGCTTTGTAGAATTTTTTAGTCATAGGGTCTCCACCTTCAATAGATACTGTTATGTACTTGCATTTGACTCTCTTCCCATAGTTTATTGCGGCTTCCAAAAGTTCTGCTCCAACACCTTTTCCCTTGTACTCATCCTTTATGACAATGTCTTCAATGTGACATACGTTGTAACTGTAAAATAGTATTGGTTTAACGAAAAGAGATAAGAAACCACAGATTTCGACACTGTCAAGCAAATTCTCTTCAGCAACAAATATCTTTATGTTTGGATTCTTGATATATTCAGTAAGTATCTTATTAAAATTAGCAATTTCATCAGGAGATTTTAGAGGCACATTGTGCAAACTATCAATAAGATCATATATATTATATCTGTCTCTAAACGAAGCTTCTCTCACCCTCAACAAATTCACCTTACCAAATTTATTACGTAAAGTATATAAAATTAATTTATAATTCTCGTTTCTATTTAAATATTAATCTGTTTATTTGATTCATTTTCTTTATTATAGTTTATCATACGACTTTTCGCTTCAGATTTAATTGGTCTGAGTTTAGGAAGATTATATGAAGTAATAATCCCGGCAAGTACTAAAACAAACCAAAATGATAATATTCGGTCCAAAATGGTAGCTGTGAGCGCTATATTTTTTCCCACTTTCAGTGAAGCGTATAAGAGAGTCATTGTTACTTCAACGACTCCAAGTCCTCCTGGCATTAAAGGAAGTAGTCCCATAAGAAGACTTATTGTGGATACAAGGGCAACAAGCAATGGATTCAATGGCCTTCCAAGAGCTAAAAAGACAAAATATGTTCTAAGTATCCAACAACACCACATAATTATTGATGCAACAATGGATCTATATAGGGCCCGCCTACTTTTCAGGATTAGTTGAAATTGTTGATGGAAATTTTCTACCATTGATAATGCCAAATCTTCATATTTATTAATTCTCTTGGAAATTTTTCCAATTATTCTTATAAACTTAAAAACAACTTTCTCTCCCGCTTTTTTATTAAAACATACATATATTGCCACCAAAAGCACACATATATAGATCATAATTACAAATGACAATATAGCAATTGTAGTCCATCCAACACTGTAAAAAAGATTAACATACATAACAGAAAAAATAGCAAGAACAAAAAAAGGCAGGGATTCTACAAATCTGTCTGCAGTAACTGTGGCAAAAACATTTTCAATTGGGGCAATGTCTTCATCCTTAGAAATGAGGAATGTCTTCATAGGCTCTCCACCTGTTTTAGCACTCGGTGTAACATTATTGAAAAAAATTCCAATCATTGTTGCAACAAAAACATTTTTCATGGAAACGTTAGGCTTTAGTGACTCAAGGAGAGGTTTCCATTTGTAAGCTTCCAAAAATAAGTTAAGTAATTGAAATACAACTGCAAGGCCCAAGTATAAGGGATTAGCACTCTTTATTAGAGTAATAAATTCAGCATAACCGACAAATTGAATAAAAATAAGTATTAATATAATTCCGGCAGTAAATGGTAGAATGGTCCTATAGTTTACCATTTTTAGCTCCCTCTAGCTTTATCATCTTGTCTACTTGATTTAATAATTTATCAATAAAAGAATTTTTTCTTTCGATTTCTTTGCCCAATAGAGAGTATTTAATGAATACTACTACAATCCCAATAGCTATCGGCCCTAAAAAAATTCCTATTGCCCCGAACGCTAAAAGTCCTCCAAAGAACCCAAAAAGAAATATCATTGGATGTATTTTAGCATATTTTCCTGCAAGTTTTGGTTTGATGTAAAGCTCAGGTATCACAGTAACAAATACCTGACCTATGATAAAAACATAGATTCCAGTCATTGCCTGACCATTCATTATATAGACAGCTGCAATTCCAGAAAATAACATCCAAGGACCTAGTATTGGCGCAAAGTCCATAAAACCAGACATTATACCCAGAAGGGATGGGTAGGGTATTCCAAATATTAAAAAGATAAAGTAACTAATTATTGCTGTAAAAATTGCTTTTAGAATATTAACAAGAATTATACTCTCAAAAACAATATCAATTCCTTGAAGAAGATTTGAAACGGTCTTTTTTTTATTTTCAGGTAACAAGTGGACAAATGTATCTCTAAGATTAGCCCCTTCTTTCAGTAAATATAATGCGAGTATTGAAGCAAGTAAAAGTTTCATCGCATATTCAGGGATATGAATTGTGAGGTCAATAATCTCCTCAGAGATATAGGAGACTAATTCATGTAATTTAGCAGTTAAAATATTTGTTAATTTGTCAAGGTCGTCAGAATATTCTATTTTATAATAGTTAAGAAATGAAATGAATAAATTTTTAGAGAAGGTATCAAGATCAGCAAATACTACCATTAATTTTTCAAAAATCCTTTCTTTACTAACATAATTTATAGTTGCAACTGCAAGATAAAAGAACAGTAAAAAAGTTGGTATTACAACTGTTATGGCAGAAAGAATCGCGGCATATGTTTTATTCATATATTTTACCAATAAACTGTTAATTGGCCTCATAAGATAAACTAGGACTAAAGTTACAATCAGTGCATCTACAAGGGGGAAAAGAGTTAGGGCTGCAATTATAAGAAAGAATATGAATATTGAGGCAATTGCAATTCTATACTCGATTTCTTCCATAGTGTATCCCTTTTAGTGAAAATATCTTAGGAGTATATAAATTTAAAGGGCAAATAAGTCTGGATGGCCAATTATTGCATCGACAATTCTTTTTGATACTTTACCATCCCATAGTGGTGGTTTTGGATATGATTTCTCTCTTTTTGGGATTTCATCTAGAGCGGAGGTCAACTTAATTGGATCTGTTCCTACAAGAATATTTGCACCATTCTCTAGGGTTACTATTCTTTCAGTATTCTCTCTAAGCGTTATACACGGCACATCAAGCATCAAGGCTTCTTCCTGTATTCCCCCAGAATCTGTCATGATAAATTTAGAGTTTGACAGAAGACACAAAAAGTCAAGGTAACCTAATGGCTCAATTATTTTTATATTTTTGCCAAGTTTTTGTATATATCCAATATCTTCCAATACTTTTTTTGTTCTTGGATGTAATGGAACAATAATCTTGGTGTCTATCTTTTTTAAAGAGCCGAATAATCCAATAAGTTTTTCAGGCTTGGCAGTATTCTCTGCCCTGTGGACAGTCATTAATCCATAGTTACCAGTGTTTACAGATAAATTATCTAGAATACTAGATTTTTTTGATTTTTGAATATTTAATAATAATGTTTCAACCATTACATTTCCAACAAAAAATATCTTCTTTTTATCGGCACCTTCCGATAGTAGATTATTTATCGCATCTTCTGTGGGTGCAAATAAAAACTGCGATATTCTATCCACAAGAATCCTGTTTATTTCTTCAGGCATTCTCATATCAAAAGAACGGTATCCTGATTCTACATGGGCCACGGGAATTTGCATTTTAATTGAAGATATTGCGCCTGCAAGTGTAGAATTTACATCTCCGACTACAACTGTTAAATCTGGCTTTTCTTCTTTCAATACTTCTTCTATCCTTGACATCATTGCCCCTGTCTGGACTCCGTGAGTACCAGATCCTATTCCAAGAAAAACATCAGGTTTTGGCAGTTCTAAGTCTTCAAAAAAAACTCTGTTCATATTCTCATCGTAGTGTTGACCTGTATGAACAAGAATTTGATCAATTTTTCTATTCTTAAACTCTTCATATATGGGCTTTATTTTCATGAAATTAGGTCTTGCGCCCACTATCGAGAGTATTTTCATAAAGAATCATTAAGAAATGTGTTTTTAAGAGTTTTGATTTGACTTTTTCATAATATGAAACGGTTTTAATATTATTTCATCTAAACTTTTATATATTGTTTCATGTTTAGTTATATTGTAATAAATAAAAATTATAATGGAGGTATTCTATGAGTAATGGCGATGGATTGAAAGTTTTAGCTGCAGTTCTTGCGGTGCTTTTATTAGTATCAATAATAGGAAACTTCTTTTTCTTGTATCGTTCACTTTCAGATGCAGGCGGACAGGGAACCCAATACAATGTCCTGCTTACTGAGAAAATGGCCCTTGATAACAAAATATCTTTATTGGAATCACAAATATTAGATAAAAACAAGAAAGTATCAGATCTTGAATCGGAGATTAGATCTATAAAATCTCAGTATGATGCAGCGCAAAGAAACGTTGATTTGAAACAGAGAGTGATTGACAACTATGAAACTCGAGTAAAGTCTTTAGAAGATCAACTTTACAACTGTGAGCATAAAACTCCCAAGATTACAACTTATACTTCATATTGTTCATGCGGATACTACAAATATAACTGCACATGTAATGGATACTGCTACTATGACTGGTACTGCCCAAGTTCATGCTCGTGCTGTTATACTAGTAGTTGTACAAACTGCTAAAATAATTTGAGGAAGAATCTTATGAGTCGAAATTTCCAATGGAGACTCTAAGTTCTCCCTCAATACTTTTTCTTTAATTATTCTATATATGCCTTTCGATGTGTTTTCTAATTAATAATCTAGGATATATTTATATTCTATTTTAATTCTTAAATTTTATGAGAAATCGAATAGTAGGCGTTCTGATAATATTTGTGTCCTTATTGATGGGATTTATTATTTTTTCCTTTAACAGAGCTATGACGGAAATAGTAAATACATCATGTGAACACGGACCATCCTGTCCTATGTGGGGAACAATCGATTTTCAGACCAATGTGAGCATTGCGATAATGAGCTTTGTAATAATAATAGGAATATATCTTATCTTTTTTGGAAAAGAAGAAAGAATTGTATCCGAAGAAGAAATAAAGGATACATCTATTAAAAAAGAAGCGTATGAACAGATCATGAAATCCTTAAATGATGAAGAGAAGACTATTTTAGAAAGCATTATAGAAGCAAACGGTACTATTTTTCAATCTTCCCTTACAGACAAAACAAGCTTTAACAAAGTAAAAGTTACACGAATCTTAGATAAACTTGAAGGAAGAGGCATAATTGAGCGAAGAAGACGTGGCATGACCAATGTTGTCATATTAAAACACTGAAACTAGCAGAAACTAGTTTCAAACAATGCCTAATAAAGAGTTTCATTTTACTTTTTCTATAGCTATAATTGCTTAGGAGGTAAGCTATGGAAAAAATAATAAAAATAGAAGGCATGCACTGTAAAAACTGTGTACGCTCTATTGAGAAAAAGGTTTTATCACTCAAAGGAGTAAAGAGTGTCAAAGTCAATCTTTTGGAGAATAATGCTATTGTAGATTTCAATTCTGATGAAATCAGTTTAGAGCAAATTCAGACTGAAATAGAAAATCTTGGATATCCAACAGGATTAAACTCTAAGGAAAAGAAGTCAAATAATATTTTGAAAGGTCTAGCATATGGGATTGTTCCCCACATCGGATGTATTGGATTCATTGTTGGATCAGTCTTAGGTGTGTCTATACTGATGCAATTCTTTAGGCCCCTATTAATGAGTAGGTACTTTTTCTACGGCCTAGTTGCACTGTCCCTTGGATTTGCAACTGTTTCAGTAGTACTATATTTGAGAAATAACGAGCTCCTCTCAATCAGAGGCTTGCAAAGAAAATGGAAGTATGTTTCAATAACATATGGCTCAACAGTTGGTGTAAATTTGGCACTGTTTTTAATAGTCTTCCCAATGCTTGCAAATGTATCTGCTGCGACTGAGGGAGATCGATTAACAGTAGGTTCAGCAGAATTTATCACATTAAGTGTAGATATACCGTGTTCAGGCCATGCACCATTGATATCTAATGAACTTAAAACAATCGACGGTGTACAGGAAGTCAAATACAGCACACCGAATATATTTACGGTTAGATATGATTCTGGGAGAACTAACAAATCAGAAATACTGAAACTTGCTGTCTTCAGAGAATATCCTGCAAAAATACTAAATGAAACTCCTCCACAAGGGGTTTCTCCATCTAATACGCCAAATAAATCTTCAACTTCCGGATGCGGGTGCTGCAGAGGGGAGTAAATCAAGAGAATATTGGGGGTAAAAAAATGAAAAAAACATTTATACTTAGATCTTTTATTATTGCATCCTTTTTTATTACTATAATTTTATTTTCAGGATGTAATTCTTCAAAAGAAGTTATTGGACAGACAAATAATATTCCAAACTCAGAAAGAGAAGTTAATAAAATCACCATACCGATATCTGAAATTTCAGAGAATGCAAAGTGGTATAAATATGAAATCGATGGAAAAATAGTTTCGTTCTTTGCTGTTAAAGATTCTTATGGAAAATTAAAAACAGCATTTAATGCGTGTGACGTGTGCTATCCTGAAAAGAAAGGATATAGACAAGAAGGAAATTATATGGTATGCAATAACTGCGGGCTTAAGTTTGCCATAAATGGAATTGGAACAGAAAATAAGGTAAGTGGTGGATGTTGGCCAGGATATTTACCTTCAAAAATAGAAGGGCATTATATAATTATTGAAAAAGAAGCCCTAGAAAATGGCAAATGGAGATTTTAATTTTTTTTTATTTTTAAAAAATGATAGGTTTAAATATATTCAATCATAGAATTATAGATAGAGGAATAAGATGGCAGATAAGAAAACTAAGAAAGCTGAAATTAAAGTTACTGGAATGACATGCGCTACATGTGCAACAACTATAGAAAAATCACTTATGAATTTAGAAGGTGTGAGTAAAGCTGAAGTGAATCTTGCTAAAGAAACGGCTTCTGTAGAATATGACTCAAACAAACTTAAGATAAATGACCTTGATGATGCGGTAAAAGATGCGGGTTATGACGTAATAAATGAGAAAGTTGTATTAAAAGTTGGAGGCATGACCTGTGTAATGTGCGCCAATACTATAGAAAGCACATTATCTAACCTTGATGGGGTTATTGAAGTCAATGTAAATGTTTCCTCTGAAAAAGTATATATAACTTATAATCCAAAAATAGTTTCAATCGCCGAAATGAAAAAGGCTATTGAAGAATCTGGATATCAGTACCTAGGTATAGAAGGAGAAGTTCTAGAGGATTTAAAACGAGAAGAAAATCAAAGAAAGAAAAAAATTAGAATAATTATAGGGGCTATAGATTCTGCAATACTGATGGGACTTATGTATGCTCCAATGACGATGCTCCCAATATCAATGCCATTTTTAATGTTTTTAATAGCTCTGCCGGCTTTTTTATATCTAAGTTACCCTATATTTAATGCTGCATATAGATCCTTGAAAAATAAGAATCTAAACATGGACGTTATGTACTCTATGGGTATTGGAGTTGCATTTTTTTCAAGTATACTTGGAACTTTCAATATTTTATTAGGCAGCGAATTCATGTTCTATGAAGCAGCAGTAATGCTTGCAACATTTCTAACCTTTGGTAGATTTCTTGAAGAGAGGGCCAAAGGAAAGACATCAGAATCAATAAAAAGACTAATGGGACTTCAAGCAAAGAACGCAACAGTAATACGCGACGGAAAAGAAATAGAAATTCCTATTGAAGATGTTGTTGTAGGAGATGTAGTTATAGTCAAACCTGGAGAGAAGATCCCCGTCGATGGAGAAGTGATATCCGGGCAGAGTTATGTTGATGAATCAATGATTTCGGGAGAACCTATACCCGTTCTTAAGGAGAAAGCAAGTAAGGTAATTGGGGCGACAATTAATAAGAACAGTATAATCAATTTTAGAGCTACAAAAGTAGGCAAAGATACAGTTTTATCACAAATTATAAAGCTAGTAGAAGATGCTCAAGGGTCAAAACCTGAAATTCAGAAAATAGCAGATAAAGCAGTGAGCTATTTCATACCAACAGTTCTGGCAATAGCCAGTATTTCATTCGTTAGCTGGTACTTTATATTCAACAGTACTTTCCTTTTTGCAATCACAAGATTGATATCTATTCTTGTAATAGCATGCCCTTGTGCATTAGGCCTTGCAACGCCAACTGCAGTTACGGTAGGAATTGGAAAAGGGGCCGACCTTGGCATTCTTATAAAAAATGGAGATGCCCTTCAAATATCAGAAAAGTTGACAGCAGTCTTATTTGACAAAACTGGAACATTGACAAAGGGAATGCCAGAAGTTACAGATATTATTGCATTTGGAATCTCAGAAAAGGAACTTATCAAAATTGCAGGTAGTGTTGAGAAGAATTCAGATCATCCTTTAGCGAATGCTATTGTTAAAAAATCAGAAGAGCTAGGAATGAGCCTTACAAAAAGTACAAATTTTGATACATTTGGCGGAAAAGGTGTTGAGGCAAATATTTCTAGAAAAAAAGTACTAATTGGAAACAGAACTTTATTTAATGAAAAGAAAATTGATATCTCAAAAGACATAGAATTACAGATAACTAAGCTAGAAAATGAAGGAAAAACAGCAGTTTTAATATCGTCTGAAAATAAATTTTCTGGAATTATAGGAATTTCAGACACTTTGAAAGAAACATCCAAAGATTCAATTAAGGAATTAATGAAAAATGACCTCAAAGTTTACATGATCACTGGAGACAATAAAAGAACAGCCTCAGCTATCGGAAATATTCTGAATATAAAAAATATACTTGCAGAGGTATTGCCTGAAGACAAAGCAAATGAAGTAAAAAGACTACAAAAAAATGGTGAAGTTGTTGCTTTTGTGGGTGATGGGATAAATGATGCCCCTGCCCTTGCTCAAGCAGATGTCGGAATTGCAATTGGGAGCGGTACTGATGTGGCAATAGAAAGTGGAGATATCGTTCTTGTAAAAAATGACACAAGAGATGTCGTTTCGGCCATAAAATTAAGTAAAAAAGTTATGCAAAGAATAAAACAAAATATATTCTGGGCATTTGCTTACAATACTGCACTTATACCTGTTGCAGCTGGTGTACTATATCCGTCATTTGGCATTTCTTTAAGGCCTGAGTTTGCCGGTTTTGCAATGGCTATGAGTTCAGTTACAGTTGTAACCCTATCTTTAATGCTAAAAAAGTTTAATCCTAATAAAAATTAAGAGGTGATAATATGGCAATTGATCCTGTATGTAAGATGACAGTTGATGAAAAGACTGCAAAGTTTAAGAGCGACTATAAAGGCAAAACTTATTTTTTCTGCGCTCCAGGTTGTAAAAAAGCATTCGATCAGAATCCTGATAAATATTTAAAATAGATAACTGTCTTATCCCAAAATCATTTCCCGTGAGGAAATGTTATTGGGGTATGGCAAAGCTCAACGACAAAAAGATTGCCTGGATAATCAAGATGAAAGAGCGTGGTCTTAGTTCTAGTGAGATTGCCTTCATCCAAAAGATTACC